>JAJDVS010000109.1 GCA_022825945.1 Pseudomonadales bacterium | reverse complement strand
CCTCGGGCTCAAGTTCACGGATGTGCCGTATGCCTTGAAATGATCCCCCGCCAGCAAGGAAAACCCGGATGTTGTGCCTAAAGAAAATGGCCAACCCAATGAAATCAATCACTTACGAGTTGAAACCGTTGAAGTCAAGAGTTGACGTTTGCGGAGTTGGAGCACGACGCGAAGAAGCGCAAGACGCCAATCTCAAGCTCCATCAAAGTCAGAACAGAGATGTAGAAGCTCGTCGCTTCCCGCTTCGAGACCCAGGTTGTAACCCGGGAATCCGCTTTGCCATCGCCGAGCTTGCGCAACTCGGAGATCACGTTTGTGTCCAGCAGATACATGGCGCCGCCGCCGAAATCGCCGATCAGGTTCAGGGGTGGCGCGATCGCCCGCGCCTTTCAGTCTCAGGCGATCGATCCGGACGACTTCGGCCCCGAGGTCGGAAAGCATCATGGCGCAGAACGGACCGGGCCCAAGCCCGGCCATCTCGATTACTCGAACTCCAGCAAGCGGCGCCATCACGAACTCCTGTCTGATTCAGTTGAGAATATCGACTTCGTATTCCGCAATCTTCGAATCCTGGCTGATCAGTGTCAGTGATTCCGCTTTGGCTTGAGCCACCAGGATTCGGTCGAACGGGTCTCGGTGATGCATCGGCAATTCGCCGTAGACTTGCAGGTGTGGGATCCTGATTTGTAACTCTTCAAAGCCGGCCATCGTGATCGAATCGAAGAATTCCTCCGGCAGTTCCAGTTTTCCGATGGACGCCTTGATGGCGTATTCCCACAAGGATGCAGTGCTGACGTGGACGATGCTGCCGGTATCGCCAATGGCGGCTCTGGCCCGACTCGACAGAGCATCCGGTTCGCCAAGCGCCCATAGCAGGGAATGGGTGTCCAGCAGGTAGCCCATTGATTTCAGCGAATTCCCAGATCGCGGGCGATGTCTTCAGGCCACTCGTCGAAATCATCCGCCAGACGCACTCGACCTTTCAAAAGTCCGAGGCGGCGGTCGGGACTCGCGGGTTCGAAGCGTGTGATGCGAACAGTGGTGCGCCCCATTCGGGTGATGATGATGTCTTCGCCCAGGCTGGCGCGTTCCACGACTTCGGAAAACTTCGCCTTGGCTTCACTGAGGCTGAACACGGTTGACATATGAGTTTCTATTTGGTCTGACCAGGTCAGACTATATTAAAATCACTGAACCGACGCAAGCTGAAGGCACGGTTGTCGCGGCATGATTCGATAGTTCATTGATTGACAGGTTGCGCCGGGCTGAAACGCGGGGTTACGCCGGGATTCCGAGCGAATTCCCGGAACGCACAATTTCATTGTCTCCGGGCCGCGCGAGGATTTCACCGGACAGCCGTCCGCGCACCGCGAGGCCGTTCTCGCCGGTTTCGTCCGGCAGGGAGCGACGCAGCACCTGGCTCGGAGGAAATTCGGCGCCGCCGAAGACGCGCTCCCGCATCAGATCCAGCGCCTGAAAGAACGACGGCAGCAGCGGGTTGTATCGTTGGGAGATTCCCGGTACGCCGAGGAGCGATTCGAAATGCTGGCCGCTGTCGTGCTCGTAGTATCGCAATTGCCGCGTGTCGGAACCCGACGCCATTGCCGCGGCGACATAGGCCCGGGAACTGTGCTGCACGCTGATGAGGGAGTCGCATCTGCCGTGAAGAACGATCGTCGGTTTGCCCCGCCCTCGCGCGCTTGCGAGAACCTCTTCCGATCCCCGGCGCACGCGACCGCCGTTCCGCCCTTCGCCCATGGCCATCCGCCGCAGGTCGAGGGCGTCCTCCAGACTCGGATGAATATCGCGGTTCGCGTAGATCGTGTACGCACCGCCCCCGGGCGAAAGGCCGCCGCTCAACGCGCCGAACAAACGCTTCTGTTCGGGTGTGGGGTCCGCAAGTTCCTCCAGGGTCAACCCAAGCGCATCGGTCCTGGCAAAGGCCGTGCAGGCGCCTAGCGGGTCGGCTTCGACCGGAAGCCGGCCGAGGGCGCTGACGAAAGTGTGGCTGACGGCCGGCCAGATGTGCATGACCGCCATCATGGGAAGGAGCGCTTCGGAGTCTTCGCCGAAGCCCAGCGCCCTGATCCTTCGCAACGCGTCGCTGGCCCGCGCCGCCGTATTGCCGCCCTCGACGAGGCCCGCTTTTGCCAGCCCGTCCGCCCATGCGGCCTGACGCGCTTCGGCCATCGCCGTCACTTCGGCAAAAGGCATGTCGGCGAGCTCCGGCGCCCTGAGCGCCGAGGGCAGCAGAAGATTCATCTCCGTGGCGTAATCCACAAGACGCCTGCCGGGCGATGCGCTCGGTCCGGCGCCGAACCGGACCTTTCCGCCGTGGCCTTCCCGCGGCGTGATATTGGGCTCCACCGCGACGACCCCGTCGAGGACGCCGCCCTTGTCGTTCTCCGCCGCGCGCAGCACGGCGCCGCCGCCGTTCGACAAGCCGGCGGCAATCACCTTGATCCTGCCCAGCGCCGATGGCGGCTGACCGCTTCCCTCGCGCCGCCTTAAGGTATCGAGCCCGAATCGCGCGGCCGCCAGCACGGCTTCGGGCCATAATGCTTCCACATTGTCCCCGGAATGGGCGTGTTTCAGGGCGATGGCTTGCGGATTTGCCTTGCGGAACTTTCGCAGCGCCGCGGTGGACCGCAGGCGGAACACCGTTGGCGTATCGCTTGCGGGCGCGGGTTCGAGGTCCGTGCCGTAGCAGGTGTCGTCGGCCAGGATCTGCACACCGCCGGTTCCCTTGTCGGTGAGAACCAGCGCGCAGCCCCGCGATAGCGCCCAGGAACCGATATCGCCGATGGCGCCGGAAACGCCGCGCGAACCCGGCGAAGGCGCCACCACCATGACCGGGCGGCCCCAGTCGAAATGGTCGGGTACGAGCAAGTTCGCGCCGATCGGCTGGGAGGCGCCCGGAATGCGAATGAGTGCGGCGTAATCCCGCCCCGATACCTTCAGGCCGTCCGCGCCGCCGGCGATGAGGTTGTCGAAAACGCCTCCCGGGGCGATGTCAACCACTTCGCGGAAATTCTTGTGGACCGCCGCCGCCCGGGCGCTTGCGCCCGGCGGCAATACCGGATTGCGCAAGCCCTCAAGGCCGAGCCCGGCGGTAAGCAGGTCGTCGTCCGGCCCGGCGCGCGTGACGGGGTCGGCCTCCAGGACGGTCTGGCCGGCTCCGGCGTTGCTGGACAGATTCGAGGTCATGTCTAGGAGCCTGCGCCGTGGGAATTCACGGCTGTAAATGCGCTCTCATCCACGCCCCCGGCCGCCCGATTTCGTTGCATATCCACCAATATTCGCCTCAATCGATCAGCCGGGGGCGCGGCGATAGCGAATTTTCGCTTTCGCGAATTCCCACGGCGCAGGCTCCTAGTAGCGGTAGATCAGCCTGAAATCGTAGATGCGCGGCGCGCCGTAGAAGGCGGTCTCGACACCCGGAAAGGCGGAGATGTTGAAGCCCTGGACGCGGATGGTTTCGTCGCCGATGTTGCGGATTCCGGCGCGCGCCTCCCAGCGTCCGTCCCGAGTCTTCACCGCCACGAAGGCATTGGACAGCCAGTAGGCGTCCTGCCGCAGATTGGGCGAATCCGTCACTTCGTTGGCGTAACTGTCGCGATAGGAGATATCGCCGTGCAAAGTGGCTGTCAGGGAGGCGCTGAGGTCGAAATCGTAAGTGGCGGCGAGGCTTCCGCTGACTTCGGGCGTGTTGACCAGATCCCGGTCGCTCACATCGGTGACGACGCCGCCAACCTGAATGTCGAACTCATCATATTGCGCATCCATCAGGCCGAGGGAGGCCGATAGCGTCAGACGATCGGTAGGCACGGCGAGGATTTCGAGTTCGAGTCCCTGGATCGTCGCCGCCGCGGCGTTGGTGAACAGGTCCACGAAAACGCCGGTCTGCGGGTCGGCGCCGAAGGAAGTCACCTGGATGTCGGTGTAATCGTTGTAGAAGTACGCCGCGTTGGCCACGAGCCGCCCGTCGTTCCAGCTTGTTTTCAGACCGGTTTCATAACTCCAGACGAATTCGGGCTTGAACGGCTGGAAGCCGAAATCGCTATTGGCGCGGCCGGAGAAGCCGCCGCTCTTGAAGCCGCGCGAAACCGAACCGTACAGCAGGACATCGCCGCTTACGTCGTAGGAGACCGAAACTCGCGGCGTGAATGCCTCGAAATCCTCCTCGCCCCTGATCACGACGCCAGGCGTGCCAACGCCCGAAAGGAAGGGCGGCTGGCTCTGGATGACCGATACGGCCGGGTCGAAGAAGTTTTCGAAGCGCCGGGAGGACTCCTTGTTTTCGATCGTGTACCGTGCGCCTGCGCCGACGCTCAACCGATCGTTCAGCTCGTATGTGAAATCGCCGAAGACCGCGGAAGAATCGGTGATCTGGTCGGTGTCGGCGAGCGATGCGATGGAAAGACCGAACGCGGTGACCGGGAACCCGAAAATCGAAGCCGACAGGTTGTCCACGCCGCTGAAGGTCAGGTCGTCGTCGTGAAAATAGTAGAATCCGCCGGTAAAACCGAGCGGACCGCCGGCATCGTAGGTACCGCGAAACTCCTGGCTTAGCTGTGACTGATCCTGGTAGAGGTAAACGTCCAGCAGTTTGAGTGGCGTGCCGTCGGTATCCAGATTCAGTTCGAACTCGAAGTCGCGCCGGGAAGTGATGGACTCGAGCACCCAGTCGTCGTTCGCCTGCCAGCTTATTCTGGCGGTCGGGCCGAGCGCGTCGATATTGGACAAACCGCCGGCATTGACGTCCACCTGATATGGGTCCGGCGAGGCCGAAAACGTCTCCAGCGCGGTGGGAGCGCCGTAGGGGTCGGGGATGCCGGAGACGGATGTCGTCCGCGATGGATTGCGCGCCGTGTCTGGTCGTTCGCGGCGCAGGTCAAGCGTAAGGTCTATTTCCACGTTCTCGTTCGGCGTGAAATACAGGCCGAGGCGGCCGGCGAGGTTGTCGACGTCGCCGTCGGTCCCGCCGGTGAAGAGATTGCCGTTGAACCCGTCGCGCCGGGAGAAAGCGAATGCCCCCTTGGCGTACACGAGACCTTCCGAGATCGGCCCGCTTAGCCGGCCCTTGGCGACTACGGAATCGAAGTCGCCAAAACCGACTTCGCTATAGGCTTCAACTTCGTCGGTCGGCCGCCTGGAGACGAATTTTACCGCGCCGCCGATCGTATTGCGGCCATAGAGAGTTCCCTGGGGGCCGCGCAACACCTCGACGCGTTCCACGTCGAACAATTCGAGAAACGCCGCCTGGGACCGCGCGATAAATACATCGTCCACATAGACGCCGACGCCGGCGTCGGCGAAGGCGAGACTGTCGTTCTGTCCGACGCCGCGCAGGTAGACGACGGCGTTGGAGGCGTCTCCCTCGTCGAAATAGAAATTCGGCGTTGCGTACTGAAGACCGGACAAGTCATCGGCCTGGAGACTGGAAATCCGTTCTTCGCCGAAAGCCGATACGGCCACGGGCACGTCCTGAAGGTTCTCAGCGCGCCGTCTGGCGGTGACGACAATCTCTTCGACGGTTGCCGATTCCTGGGCGTGAATCGCGCCGGCGGGCGTTATCGCCAGCCCGAAAATCGCCAGTGATTTGACGGAAATACCGAGTGCATTTCTCATGGCTTTACACCTCCCGGGTCAAATTTCAGGCTGTTTCTCAACAAATGATGATAATTTTCAACATTTGTTGAATTCATCAGTTGTTGAATCTATATTCGAGTTATGTAAATGTCAACGGCAAAACGGCAAAACGGCAAAACTGAAGCAATATGTCAATGGTGGACTCGGGAGACAGGCCGATGCCTGACTACACTCCCCCGGCGCCGAAAAGCGAAAGGATTCTGAACGCCGCCGAAGAACTATTTGCCTTGCACGGTTTCGATGGCGTGACCCTGCGCGGGATCGCCACCGCCGCCGGCGTGGATGTCGCCCTTCTCAACTATCATTTCGGCGTCAAGAAAAAGTTGTTCGAAGTCGTGTTCATGCGCCGCGCCGAGATTCTCAACGAAGCGCGGCTGAACGCCCTGCTCGAAGCGGAGGCGAGCAGCGGCGGGCGGCCTTCGCTGGAACAGATCGTCAGCGCTTTTCTGCGCCCGATACAACGATTTCAGTTGACGGGAGACGAGGGCTGGCGGAATTACCTGGCGCTGGTCGGCTGGGTCAATTCCAGTTCGGTCTGGGGCGAGGAGATGATGCACAAGTCCTTCGATCCCCTGGTGACGCGCTTTATCGAGGCGCTGAAAAAGAACATGCCCGACGCCGACCCGCAACGGATCTACTGGGCGTATCAGTTTTTTTCCGGCGCGTTGACACTGACCCTCGCCCAGACCGGCAGGATCGGCAGGCTTTCGGATGGCTTGTGCCGGGAAAGCGACGTGGAAACCGTCTACGATCTTATGATTCCCTTCGTGGTGGCCGGTTTCAGGAAGCTCTGCATGGAGCATCCGGAAGGCGGCGCCTGAGAACGGCTTGTTGCGCCTGGGGGGATGCACTATGCTTGCCTGCTCGCGGAAGGCGGGGCCAAGGATGGGGCCAGGATGCCCATCACGACCCATAAGCTGCAACCGCACCGGAGTGGGTGTCCCATGGCCGCAGCATCATGGCCGTCCAGTGCAGCCGGACTTCAGTCGCCGTCCCATGGCCAATGGCCGCCCGTTCAGTCGTTCAGTCTCACGACTTTACGCCAGCACAAATCCCCAGGTACCGCGAAATCACCTGCTCAACGCCATGCTCCAGGCATTCCACGATCAGGGCGTGGCCGATGGAGACTTCGAGGATGTTGCCGATTTCGAGGAAGCTGGCGAGATTTTCGAGGTTCAGGTCGTGGCCGGCGTTGACGCCGATGCCCAGTTCCGCCGCCCGGGACGCCGTCTCGCGGTAGCGCTCCAGCACTGCCGCCTGCTCCGAACCGCCGAAGGCCCGGGCGTAGTCTTCGGTGTAGAGTTCGATGCGGTCGCAGCCTGCTTCGGGGGCGTACTCCACCATGGCGGTGGACGGGTCGAGGAACAGGCTGCTGCGGATGCCGGCTTCGCGCAGTCTTGTGGTGACGTCCCGCAGCAATTCCCGGTTTGCCGGGATGTCCCAGCCGTGGTCCGAGGTGATTTGTTCGGGCGCATCGGGGACCAGGGTGCATTGGCCGGGCTTTACCGCCTCGATCAGGGCAAGGAATTCCGCCGAGGGATAGCCTTCGATATTGAATTCCACCCCGGGAAAGTCTTCCAGCATCTCGCGCAGTTCATGCACATCGCCGCGGCGGATGTGGCGCTCGTCCGGGCGCGGGTGGACGGTGACGCCCCGCACGCCAAGTTCCACCACCCGGCGGGCGAAGCCTGTCACACTCGGGTAGTCGCGGCCGCGGGAATTGCGCAGCAGGGCGATCTTGTTGACGTTGATGCTGAGCCGGGTCATGGCGCTGCCGTGTTGTCGCCGGGGTTTCCGCGGGAATGACCGGAGCGCCAGGGAAGGGCTCAATCCAGCGAGTCGAGAATCTCAAGCACGTCCTCGTGGTGGGTTTTGGTTTTGACCTTGTCCATGACGTGGGCGATGCCGCCGTCCCGGCCGATGATGAAAGTGATCCGGTGCACGCCCATGTACTCCCTCCCCATGAATTTTTTCAACCCCCACACGCCATAGGCTTCAGCCACGGCGTGGTCTTCATCGGCCAGCAGGGTGAAGTTGAGTGATTCCTTCTCCTCGAATTTCTTCAATCGCTTGATCGGGTCCGGGCTGACGCCGATGGCCACGGCGCCGCGGGCGGCGAGATCGGCGCTCTTGTCGCGAAGGCCCTGGGCCTGCACCGTGCAACCCGGCGTCATCGCCTTGGGGTAGAAGTAGAGCACCACCCGGGATTTCCCGGCGAAATCCGCCAGATTGACGGTGTTTCCCTGCTGGTCCGCGAGGCTGAACGGCGGCGCCTTGTCGCCCTGTTGCAATGTGGTCATCTGCTGTCTCTTGCTGAATGAACGGGCTCGCATTATACCGGCAAGCGGTTATGATTCACGCCCATGAACCCCGCTCACCGCTCCATTGTCGTGCTGACCGGCGCGGGTATCTCCGCCGAGTCGGGCATCCACACTTTCCGCGCGGCGGAAGGGCTGTGGGAAGAGCACCGGGTGGAAGACGTGGCCTCGCCCGAAGGCTTTGCCCGGGACCCGCATCTGGTTCAGGACTTCTACAACCAGCGCCGGCGGCAATTGCGGCAGCCGCGGATCAAGCCCAACGCGGCGCATCTCGCCCTCGCCGAATTCGAGCGGGGTTTTGCCGGTGAATTCCTGCTGGTGACCCAGAACATCGACAATCTCCACGAGCGCGCGGGCAGCCGCAGCCTGCTGCACATGCACGGCGAAATGCTCAAGATCCGCTGCGGGTATTCCGGCCGGGTATTCGCCAACCGCGAGGATGTATTCCCGGAAACCGAGTGCTCCTGTTGCGGCCGTCGGGGCGGGCTGAGGCCGGATGTGGTCTGGTTCGGCGAGATGCCATTCCACATGGACGAGATTTTCGCCGCGCTGGCGGCTTGCGACCTGTTTGTGGCGATAGGCACCTCGGGCAATGTCTACCCGGCCGCGGGATTCCACCAGGCGGCAAGCAGCGCGGGGGCGGAAACCGTGGAGTTGAACCTTGAGCCCACGGGTGGCAATTTCCACCGGGGCTTGTATGGCCCGGCGACGGAGAAAGTCCCGGAATTTTTCCAGGTGAAGTAGAGGGAAGCCCTGATGATTCAGAGCTTCAGGGAATACAGAGGCGGATCTATGAAATGGCTGAAACGCATTGGTGCTGGCATTGCCGTCCTTGTGGTCGTGCTGGCGGTGGCCGGAGGCGCGGTGTATCTGGCCACCGGCCCGGAAATGCCGGCGGAAGGCTCGGCCAGCAGGGCCTGGCTGGATGAACGCGTGTATTCCGTCGAGCAGCTTGATCTCGTGCTCGTGGATGAATCCCGGCCCACAAGCGGGAACCGGGGCGTTCCCGGCAAGCCCGAGCGTACTTTTCCGCTCAGCGTCTGGTATCCCCGGGAAGCGAGCGGACCGTTGCCGTTGATCATTCACAGCCACGGCATTCTGTCGAACCGCGGCGAACTCGCCTACGTCGCCTCCCATCTTGCCAGCCTCGGCTACATCGTGGCGGCGCCCGATTATCCGCTGACTTCGGGCGGCACCGAAGGCGGCGCCAATGCCCTTGATGTGGTGAATCAGCCGGGGGATATCAGTTTCCTGATCGATTCCATCCTCGGCTGGCCCGAAGCCGGGCGCCCCTTCGCCGCCGAACCCGACCCGGAGCGAATCGGCCTGAGCGGATATTCCCTTGGCGGCCTGACCAGCTATCTGGCCACCTATCATCCGGAGTGGCGAGAACCCCGCATTCGCGCCACAGCGGCAATCGCCGGGCCATCCACCGGCTTCACCCGGCGATTCTTCGCCAACAGCGATGCGCGATTGCTGTCCATTGCCGGCACCGCCGACGCCCTGATCGAGTACTCCGGCAATGGCGCAAGCATGACGCAACGCGCCCCCGGCAGCGGCCTGCTCGTGATCGAGGGAGGCTCGCACCTCGGTTTTACCGGGCTGGCCGACCCTGCTTTCCGCTTCATGGACAATCCCGACGGCATCGCCTGCAATGCGGTGCTCGGAGTGCTCGATGACCAGTCCAGCGTCGATTACAACCTGTTTGGGGACGACAGCGACGGCATCGACCTGGCCTCGGGAAGCCCGGAAATCTGCGGCAACATGCCGCCGCCGGCCGCCATCCACCCCGGCCGTCAATTGATGATCAATGAAATCGCGATCACCGCCTTCTTCGAATCGGTTTTCGCCGAAGACCCGGAGCGGCGCCGACAAGCCCGGGAAGTGCTCAGCACCCATTTGCCCGCGGATTTCCCCGAAGCTTCCTTCGCGCAGTGAGGGTCGCCTCTCTGCGAACGCGAGGTGGACCATACATGCCATGGCTGACCGGGTTCGGGATACTCAATCCCTGCCAACGCCGGTGGTGATGACACCCGAAGGTATTTTCCCCCGAAATGCGGTGTTTTCCGGAATCCTCCCATGCCTTGTGCCCACGCAGGCGCCCCGGGCCACTGGCGCCGCTGCTTGCGACTGCCGGGTAAGGTCCCGAGGCCAAGCGTTTACCAAGCGCAGTTCCGCGCAGTAGTCCTGATCTTCCGCGGCGGGGGTGAACCAGAGGTAGTCGTGGTCGGCGATGCCGCCGAAGCGTTCGAGGTAGGTCACCGGCACGGTTTCATTGAGCCGCACTTCGACGAAGGACAGGGAAATGATTTGTCCCCGGCGCAGGTCGGGCTCAAGGGCCAGCAGGTAGTTGGGCATGCCGAGGTCATGGCGGGCGTGGTAGTTGCCGGCGATCAACAAGGCGGCGCGCGAGTCTCCGGCGAGGTCGCTCATGGCCCGGGCCATGGCGAGGTCGCGGCTATGCTGCACCCGCACCATGGCGGGGAATTGGCTTTCCGGCAGCAGTCCGCAGTGGCTCTCGTCGATATCGGCATGGAACTTGTCCATGGCCTCGACATCGTACACGTTCTCCGGCAGCGCGGGGCCATTGCCCCGATAGATTTCCATGACCGCGCTTTCGTTTATATTGGCTGCCGCCAGGGGCAAGTTCGCCGCCAGGGCCGCAAGCAGCAGCGGCGAATAATAATCCCAGTTCCAGCCGTCGTCCCATTCGAGCCAGCTTTTCAGCGCCGCGGCATCGGCAAACTCCCGTCCGGTGATGCCCTCAAGCTTCCCTGCCCGGGACGCATCGATCATCTCGAAAGCGACCCCGGACAGGGCCCGGGCCGAAATCAGCGATTCCAGCACCGCAAGCTGCAGGCGGTGATGGTCCGCGTTGTCGTGCTTTTCGCCGAGCAGCAGGAACCGCGCTTCGCGCAGGCCGTCCAGCAATTCCCCGGGGGTGACGAAGCGCTGCAGGCGGCTGTCCCAGATGCGCCCCACCAGCCCGTGGTCCTGACGCAAGGGCGATTCCCAGACCGCCGGATTCGCCGGCGGCTGGGCCGAGCAGGCGCCGGTCAGCAGCGCCACCAGGAACAGCATCAGCGCCGCGGATCTTGCCGCAGGCCGATGATGCGCTCCCCGCACGCTCTCGCCGAAACGCCTGCCAACCCGCCAGTTCAATTCACGCCACCCATCATCAGCCATTGTGAATAGTTCTCATCGCTCCACAAATCCTGAAACCAGGCGATTGCCGCCAGCTTTTCGTCTTCGGCCAGCACCGTGCCGAATGGAGGCATTTGCCCGCCCAGGGCAATGCCGCCCTCGTCAATCACCTGCAGCAGCACCGAAAGCGGATGATGCCAGGCATGGGCCGAACCATTCAGCGGCGGCGGCGGAAAGGAACCATCCGGCAGCCGCTCCCGCCAATCGGCAACCGCGCCCTGGGCGGTGTCCCCGTGACACTCCGCGCAATGAGCGGCGAATACCTCTTCCCCGGCGGACACTTGTTCCACCGAATACCAGCGTCCGGTTTCGGAATCGGCCGGACCAGCGGCAATACCCGCATCGCCACAGCCCGCGAGCAGCGCGAACGCGGGCGCCGCCGCCAGATTCCAGTACCGCGCTTCGCGGGTCACGCCAAACCGAAAGTTGGCCAGCAAAGGAAACAAGAAAACGATCTCAATGAATGGAAGTTTCAGTGCCGGGCATCTTAACATCAACTCCGTCAACGGCATTTGCCGGCAACCCCGGGCGCAGAAACTCCTCATGTTTTACCGGCGCCTCTTGCGGGCTCCCGGGTGTCTCGATAAGGCAGCAACGAGCGCGCCGCCTGTTGGTAGGCTTCGATATGGTCCCGCTCCCGGGCCACGAACTGGCCCACGGCGCGGTGGAATTCCGGGTTGGCGAGCCAGTGGGCCGAACTTGTGGTCACCGGCTCGAATCCCCGCTGGATCTTGTGTTCGCCCTGGGCGCCCGAGTCGAAGCGTTGCAGGCCGTTGGCGATGGCGTAATCGAGCCCCTGGTAGTAGCAAGTCTCAAAATGCAGGTGTTCGCGCTCCTCCCGGCAGCCCCAGTAGCGCCCGAACAGGGTCTCGTCATTGCGGAAGAACAGCGCGGCGGCGATATCTTGCCCGCCATGGGACGCATTGATCAGCAAGAGCTGCCCGGGCATGGAGGCGGCGATGCGGTGAAAGAACTCCAGGCTGAGATAGCCCTGCATCCCCCTTTGCAGATAGGTGTTCTGATAGAACAGGTAAAAGTCCGCCCATTGCGCTTCGCTGATTTCCGGCCCTTCGGTGACGCGAAAGCCGATGTCCTGCTCGCCCACGCGGCGGCGTTCCTTGCGCAGGGTCTTGCGTTTGCGCGAAACCAGGCCTGCGAGAAAGTCATCGAAGCTGCGGTAATCGCGATTGCGCCACTGGAACTGGGCGCCCCGGCGGATATGCAGATTCTGCTGGCGTAACAGCCGGGCCTCTTCCCCGGTGGGAAACAGCACATGCCAGGAAGAGGCGCCATCGCGCTCGGCGCGGCGCTGGATCTGCTCCGCCACCAGCGGCAAATGGCTCCTGGCAATGCCGAACAGGCGCTGGCCGCTGGATGGCGTGAAGGGCGCGCTGGTGACGAATTTGGGATAGTAGGGAAGGCCGTGCTGCTGGTAGGCGTTGGCCCAGGACCAGTCGAACACATATTCGCCCCAACTATGGGTCTTGCTGTACAGCGGCACAATGCCGCGGCAGGCGCCGCCCTGATGCAGGACAAGATGCCGCGGCAGCCAGCCGCTGTCAGGGCCTGTGCAGCCCGTGCTTTCCAGCGCGTGGAGGAACTCGTAGCGCATGAAGGGATTGCGGGTTCCGGTGAGCGCATTCCAGTCCCGCTGCCCGATTTCGGCGATGGAATCGACAAACCTTGCTTTCACTGGATGGATTTCCGGCGCCGGTTCATTTTTCGGCAGCGCCCGGGCCTGGGAGCCTGCGGTCATGATGTCGTTTCCCTGGAACGAATGCGGCGGAATGCGGCTTGCAGTAGCATTGTACCGATTCTCAGCGTCCGGCCCAGTGTGCTACCCCATGGAATCTCCCAACCTGATCCGGCGCATTGCCGATTCCCGGCGGCAACTGCGCAAATCCGAAGCCAAGGTCGCCAACTATGTGCTTGCCCACGTCAATGAAGTGATCGGCATGCGGGTGGTGGACCTTGCCGAACAGGCCGGAGTGAGCGACCCGACGGTCATCCGCTTCTGCCGCGCGGTGGGCTGCAAGGGCTTTCAGGCTTTCAAGCTTCAGCTCGCCCAGCAGGCGGGGCTTGGTGATGTCTACACCCAGTTCGCAGTAGACGACAAGGACACGGTGCGGGATATCCGCAACAAGGTTTTCGACAGCACTGTGGGTTCGCTGCTCGGGGTGCGGGACGAGCTTGACCCGGCGGCGCTCGAGCGGGCCATTGACGCGATCATCCGCGCCCGGCGGGTGGAATTCTATGGCTTCGGCGCTTCCGGCTCGGTGGCGGCGGATGCCCAGCACAAGTTCTTCCGCCTGCAACTCGTCACCGCAGCCTATACCGACCCGCACATCCAGCACATGTCGGCGATTTCCCTCGATTCCCGGGATGTGGTGATTGCGATATCCCAGTCAGGCCAGACCCGGGCCCTGCTCGACAGCGTCCGGCTCGCCATGGAAGCCGGCGCCACGGTGATCGGCCTCGCGCCGAACAAAACCCCCCTGAGCGATATCTGCAGCATTCCCATTCACGTCAATGTGCGCGAGGAGCACCAGGATTTCGCCCCGGTTTCTTCGCGCATCGCCCATCTGGCCGTCATCGATGCCCTGGGCGCCGGCGTCGCGGTGCACCGCAAGCCCCTGCTCAACGATCACCTCAAGCGCCTCGAAAGAAGCCAGCGCGCCCTGCGCACGGGAACGCGCGGGGGTAGCCAGTAGCTTGTGATTGCTCAGACTGGTCCAACCCGCGCCTTGCTGAGAATTCTGGATGCGGAACCGGCGCATGCCGTGCGGGCCTTGCAGCTTCAGGCCTCTACTCCACCGTAACCGATTTGGCCAGGTTGCGTGGGTGATCTATGTCGGTGCCCTTGATTACGGCTACGTGGTAGGAGAGCAGTTGCAGGGGGATGGTGAAGAGGATGGGGTCGAGGACTTCGGGGCAGCCGGGGAGTTTGATGACCTTGTGGTTGCGGTCGTTTTCGAGGCCGATGCTTTCGTCGGCGAATACGTAGAGCTTGCCGCCCCTGGCGCTGACCTCGGAGAGGTTGGAGCGCAGTTTGTCGAGCAGGTCGTTGTTGGGCGCCACCACGATGACGGGCATGTCGCTGTCCACGAGGGCGAGGGGGCCGTGCTTGAGCTCGCCGGCGGGATAGGCTTCGGCGTGGATGTAGGAAATTTCCTTGAGCTTGAGGGCGCCTTCCTTGGCCACCGGATATTGTATGCCACGACCGAGGTAGAGGCTGTGGTGCTTGTCCGAAAACTGCCTGGACAGCTTGCGGATCTGCCGGTCGAGGCCGAGGGTCTTTTCCACCAGCGCGGGAAGGCGGTTCATGTCGCGCACGAGCCGGGCTTCGTCCTCGCTGCTCAAGCCATTGCGCCGGCCGAGGACGATGGCGAGGACAAGCAGCAGGGTCAACTGGGTGGTGAAGGCCTTGGTGGAGGCAACGCCGATTTCCTGGCCCGCCATGGTGAGCACGCAGAAATCGGATTCACGCACCAGCGAACTCGTGGCCACATTGCAGATGGCCAGGGTGGCGGTATGCTGAAGGCCATTGGCGTAGCGCAGGGCCGCCAGGGTGTCCGCGGTTTCGCCGGACTGGGATACCGCAACGAACAGCGTGCCCGGCTGGACGATGATGTCGCGATAGCGGTAATCGCTGGCGATATCGATCTGGCAGGGCATCCTCGCGATGGATTCGAGCCAGTACTTGGCGACGAGTCCGGCATGAAAGCTGGTGCCGCAGGCCACGATCTGCACTTGCCGCACCTGGTCGAAAATTTCCCCGGCGTCGACGCCAAAAGCCTCTTCCAGCGCCCGCTCCCCGCTGACTCGGCCCGACAGGGTGTCGCGAATCGCCCGGGGTTGCTCGAAAATCTCTTTCTGCATGAAATGCTGGTAGCTGCCCTTGTCCATGTCCGAAACCTTGCCGGACAAGGTGGCGATTTCCCGCTCAATTTCCCGGCCCTGGTTGACGATCCGGATCGAGTCGCTGGTCAGTTCCGCGAGGTCGCCGTCCTCGAGATAGAGGAAGCGGTCGGTCACCTGGCCGAGGGCCAGGGTGTCGGAAGCAACGAAGTTTTCGCCGATACCGGCGCCCACCACCAGCGACATGCCGTTGCGGGCGGCCACGATCCGGTCCGGCTGCCGCCGGTCGATGACGCACAGGCCATAGGCGCCCCGGAGTTTCCCGAGCGCACGGGAAACCGCATCGAGCAGGCTCACGCCCTCGTCCCGGGACAGCTCCTGGTGGATCAGATGGGCGATGACTTCGGTATCGGTATCCGTCGTAAACTCATAGCCTTTGCTGCGCAGTTGCCGGCGCAGCTCCTCGTGATTTTCTATGATGCCATTGTGAACCAGCGACAGGCGGCCGCCGGATTCATGGGGGTGGGCATTGGCGCGGGTGATCTTGCCGTGGGTCGCCCAGCGGGTATGGGCAATGCCGAGCCTCCCCGAGGCGCCTTCATCGCTTGCCGCCGCGGCCAGCCTGGCCACCTTGCCCACGGTCTTGATGGTGACAATTTCCCCATCGGGGCCATCGATCAGCGACATGCCGGCGGAATCGTAGCCGCGGTATTCGAGCCGCTTCAGCCCTTCCAGCAGGATATCGGCCACATTCCGCCGGGCGATGGCGCCGACTATGCCGCACATGGCGCAATCACCGCTTGCCCGGGCGTCTCCAGCGCGAGATATTGCGCTGGCGCGAGCGGCCCACGGCGAGATGGCCAGCGGGAACCTCGCTGTTGACGGTTGAACCTGCGGCAACGTAGCTATCGTCGTGCAGGCGCAACGGCGCAACGAGCACGCTGTTGGAGCCGACGAAGACGTTGTCGCCGATCACGGTGCGGTGCTTCTGCTCGCCATCGTAGTTGCAGACGATGACCCCGGCGCCGATGTTGGCGTTCTCGCCGATTTCCACGTCTCCCAGATAGCACAGGTGGTTGGCTTTTGTGCCATTGCCGAGGCGGGCCTTCTTGGTCTCCACGAAATTGCCGATTTTCACGCCGTCGCCGAGTTCGGTCCCCGGTCGCAGGCGCGCCATGGGGCCGATGCTGCAATCGGCGCCGATCACCGCATCCTCGACGCAGGTGCCGGCAAGCAGTCTGGCGCCGGGGCCAATCTCCGTATTCCTGACCACGCAGTTGGGACCGATGCTCGCGCCATCCCCAAGGCTGACCTTGCCCTCGAAGACCACGTTGACATCGATTTCCACGTCCTTGCCCGCCACGACCTCGCCGCGCACATCGACCCTGGCGGGATCAAGCAGCCGCACACCGGCCGCCAGCAACTGTTCCGCCTTGCCCATCTGGTACCGCCTCTCAAGCGACGCGAGTTGCGCGGGGTCGTTCACTCCCTGCACTTCCCCGCTGTCTTCAATGGTCACCGCGCGCAGGGGCACGCCCTCGGCCCGGGCCATGGCGACCACATCGGTCAGATAATATTCGCCCTGGGAGTTGTCCCGGTCGAGCCGGCCCAGCCAGTCGCGCAACCGCGCGACTGGCAGCAGCATTATGCCACTGTTGACTTCACAGATGCGCCGCTGGGTTTCGCTGGCGTCGCGCTCTTCCACAATGGCTTCAATGGCGCCGTCGGGACCGCGCAGGACGCGGCCGAGCCCCCGGGGATTGGGCGTTTCCAGCGTCAGCAAGACCAGCGAACCGGTGTCGGCAATCGCCAGCATCCGCTTCAGGGTGGCGCGGCGCACCAGGGGCACATCGCCGTAGAGCACGAGCACCAGGTCCGCGGAAATCCCCGGCATGGCCTGCTGTACCGCATGGCCGGTGCCGAGTTGCCGCTCCTGCGGCACCCAGTTCACCGCCGGAAACTCGGAAAAGTGAAAACTGCGCCTGACCTGCCCGGCGCCGTGGCCAATCACGGCGTGGATGCCGCGGTGGTTGAGGCTTGCCGCGGTTTCGAATACGTGGGAAAGCAGGGGCCGGCCGCCGAGGGGGTGCAGCGCCTTGGGCAGGTCGCTGCGCATCCGGCTTCCCTTGCCTGCCGCCAGAATGATGATTTCAAGCTTCATTCCGGCGTTTGTCCCCTATTGGCGCGCGGCTCAGGAACGCTCTTTTCGCAACTGTCGCAGGGCCCGAAGCTGGGCGGCGGCCTCGGCAAGCTGGACGGCGGCGGCGGAATACTCGAACTCGGCGCCCTGGTTGGCAATGGCCCGTTCGGCGTCCTCAAGTGCCTTGCGGGCCGCCGCTTCATCCACATCGTGGGCCCGGGCGGCGGTGTCGGCAAGCAGGGTGACATTTTTCGGCTGCACTTCGAGAAAGCCGCCGGAAACATAGAACACCTCTTCCGAGCCGTCGGGCAGGTCGAGCCGCACCGGCCCCGGCAGCAAATCGGTCAGCAGCGGCGCGTGCCCCGGCGCAATGCCCAGCTCGCCCATATTGCCTGCCGCCACCATGAAGACCACCTCGCCGGAGAAAATGCTCTTCTCCGCACTGACGATGTCGCATTGAATGGTCCTGGCCATGATCGCTTCCCGCCCGCTTACGCCTTGCGCCCGGCCTTGAGCCGTTCTTCCTTCTCCACCGCTTCCTCAATGGAGCCCACCATGCTGAAGGCCTGCTCGGACAGGTGGTCATACTTGCCATCGAGAATGCCCCGGAAGCCGGCGATGGTGTCCTTCAGCGGCACGTACTTACCCGGCGCGTTGGTGAAAACTTCCGCCACGGTAAACGGTTGCGAGAGGAATTGCGAGATACGCCTGGCCCGGGCGACGGTTTGCTTGTCTTCATCGGAAAGCTCGTCCATGCCGAGAATCGCGATGATGTCCTTGAGTTCCTTGTAGCGCTGCAGCACCGATTGCACGCCGCTGGCCACATCGTAGTGCTCCTGGCCGATGACCAGCGGGTCGAGTTGGCGCGAGGAGGAATCGAGCGGATCCACCGCGGGATAGATGCCGAGCGCGGCGATATCCCGGGACAGCACCACTTTGGCGTCAAGGTGGGCGAAAGTCGTTGCCGGCGACGGGTCGGTCAGGTCGTCCGCAGGTACGTAAATCGCCTGTACCGAAGTGATGGAGCCGGCCCGGGTGGAAGTGATCCGCTCCTGCAGGGCGCCCATTTCCTCGGCGAGGGTCGGCTGGTAGCCCACCGCCGAAGGCATGCGCCCGAGCAGGGCGGAGACTTCGGTGCCCGCCAGGGTATAGCGGTAGATATTGTCGATGAAAAGCAGCACGTCACGGCCTTCGTCGCGGAATTTTTCCGCCATGGTCAGCCCGCTCAAGGCCACCCGCAGACGGTTGCCGGGAGGCTCGTTCATCTGGCCGTAGACCATGGAAACCTTGGATTCGCCTTCGAGATCGATAACCCCGGACTCCTGCATCTCGTGGTAGAAATCGTTGCCTTCCCGGGTTCGCTCGCCGACGCCGGCGAAAACCGACAGGCCGCTGTGTTCGGTGGCGATGTTGTTGATCAGCTCAAGCATGTTCACGGTCTTGCCGACGCCGGCGCCGCCGAACAGTCCCACCTTGCTGCCCTTGGCGAAAGGACAGACCAGGTCGATCACCTTGATGCCGGTTTCCAGCAGTTCATTGGTGACCGAAAGTTCTTCGTAAGTGGGCGCATCGGCGTGGATCGGCATGCGCTCCTTTTCGCCGATGGGGCCGCGCTCGTCGATGGGGCGGCCGAGCACGTCCATGATGCGGCCGAGAGTTTCCTCGCCCACGGGCACGGTTACCGGCCCGCCGGTATCCTGCACGCCAAGGCCCCGCCGCAGACCCTCGGTGCTGCCC
The DNA here is from genome assembly GCA_022825945.1 of Pseudomonadales bacterium. Classification (GTDB taxonomy): domain Bacteria; phylum Pseudomonadota; class Gammaproteobacteria; order Pseudomonadales; family Pseudohongiellaceae; genus UBA9145. The sequence continues at coordinate 37,240 of JAJDVS010000109.1, read as the reverse complement.
AGGGCAATCGTGCGCACCACCCCGTCGCCGAGTTGCTGCTGCACTTCCAGGGTGATGTCGCTGTCATCGATGGTCAGCGCATCGTACACCCGGGGAACGCTTTCCCGTTCGAACTCCACGTCGATGACCGCGCCGATGATTTGTACGATTCGACCACTACTCATTTGCTGAACCCTTCCTCAAAACCTGTTGTTTCTTCATGCGCGGGGACCGCCCCGCGCCTGTTTCGAACTAGACCGCCGCCGCGCCGGCGGCGATTTCCGACAACTCCTGGGTAATCGCCGCCTGACGCTCCTTGTTGTAATCGAGCTCGAGCTCGTCGATCAGATCGCCGGCGTTGTCCGAGGCGCTCTTCATGGCGATCATCCGCGCCGCCTGCTCGCAGGCGATATTCTCCACCACCGCCTGGTACACCTGGGACTCGATGTAGCGCAGCAGCAGCCCGTCGAGCAATTCCTTCGCGTCGGGCTCGTAGAGATAATCCCAGTGGTGCCCGAGATAGTCGTCCTCCGAAGGCAGCAGGGGCAATAGCTGGGCCACCACCGGGCGGTGCACCATGGTGTTGACGAATTCGTTGCTGATGATGAACAGCCGGTCGATCTCGCCATTGTCGAACTTGTCGAGGGCGATCTTGACCGCGCCGATCACATCGGCCACCTCGGGCTGGTCCCCAAGCTGGCGCACCGCGGCCACCACGTTGCCACCGTACTTGTTGAAGAATGTCGCCGCCCGGGCGCCAATGGTGCAGACATCGATCCCGATATCCCGCTCGTGCCACTCCCGCATCGAAGCAATGGTGGACTTGAAGGCATTGATATTGAGCCCGCCGCAAAGGCCGCGGTCGGTGGAAACAATGATGTAGGCGACCCGGCGCACTTCCCGGTTTTCGAAATAGCCGTGACGGTATTCCGAGGACGAGGTCGCGATATGCCCGATCATTTCCCGGATATGTGTGGCGTAGGGTTTGCCGAGGCGCATGCGCTCCTGGGCCTTCCGCATCTTGCTCGCGGAAACCATCTCCATCGCCTTGGTGATCTTCTGCGTGTTCCTGATGCTCGAGATCTTGTTGCGAATTTCCTTGCCTCGGGCCATTGCCTGAAATGCCTCTTGTGGTTGCCGCCGGCGCTTGCGCCTACCAGGTCTGGGTGGCCTTGAACCGTTCGATGGCCGACTTGAAACCGCCCTCGATTTCCGCATCGAAATCGCCGGTGGTGTTGATCCGGGAAAGCAGTTCCCCGTGTTCGCTGTTCATCCAGGAAAGCAGGGCGCTTTCGAAATCGAGCACCTTGTTCAGCGGCACATCGCGCAGATAGCCCTCATTGGCGGCATACAGCGAAACCGCCATTTCCGCGACGGACAGGGGCGCGTACTGCTTCTGTTTCATGAGTTCGGTGACGCGCTGGCCGTGCTCCAACCGCGAGCGGGTGTCGTCGTCGAGGTCGGAAGCGAAAGCCGCGAAGGCCGCGAGTTCCCGGTACTGGGCGAGCGAGATGCGGATGCCGCCGCCGAGCTTCTTGATGATTTTGGTCTGGGCCGCGCCGCCCACCCGGGAGACCGAAATGCCCGGGTTCATGGCGGGCCGGATGCCGGAGTTGAACAGGTCGGTTTCAAGGAAGATCTGGCCATCGGTGATCGAGATCACATTGGTGGGAACAAAGGCGGAGATGTCCCCGGCCTGGGTCTCGATAATCGGCAGGGCGGTGAGCGATCCGGTGGCGCCGGTCACTTCGCCCCCGGTGAACTTTTCCACGTATTCGGCATTGACCCGGGACGCCCGCTCAAGCAGCCGGGAGTGGAGGTAGAACACGTCGCCGGGGTAGGCTTCCCGCCCCGGAGGCCGGCGCAGCAGCAGGGAAATCTGGCGATAGGCCCAGGCCTGCTTGGTGAGGTCGTCGTAGATGATCAGGGCGTCCTGGCCACGGTCGCGATAATACTCGCCCATGGTGCAGCCGGAGTAGGGCGCGATGAATTGCATGGCCGCCGGGTCCGAAGCGCTGGCGGAAACCACCACGGTGTAGTCCATGGCGCCGTGTTCCTCGAGCTTTTGCACCACATTGGCGATGGAAGAGGCTTTCTGCCCCACCGCCACATAGACGCATTTCAGGTCCTTGCCCTTCTGGTTGATGATGGTGTCGATGGCGATGGCGGTCTTCCCCACTTCCCGGTCGCCAATGATGAGTTCGCGCTGGCCGCGGCCGATGGGGGTCATCGAGTCGATGGACTTCAGGCCGGTCTGCACCGGCTGGCCGACGGATTGCCGGGCGATTACTCCAGGAGCGACTTTTTCGATGGCGTCGGTGAGGCTGGCGCCGATGGGGCCCTTGCCATCCACCGGCCGGCCGAGGGCGTCCACCACCCGGCCTTCCAGCTCCGGCCCCACGGGCACTTCGAGAATGCGCCCGGTGCAGCGGCAGCTCTGGCCTTCCTTGAGGTCGAGATAGTCGCCGAGCACCACGGCGCCGACGGAATCGCGCTCGAGATTGAGCGCCATGCCATAGATGCCGCCTTCGAATTCGATCATCTCGCCGTACATGACCTCGGTCAGGCCGTGAATGCGGATGATGCCGTCCATGACGCTGACGATCGTGCCTTCGTTGCGGGCCTGTACCGAAGTATCCAGGCTCTCGATTCGCTGCTGGATGATTTCACTGATTTCCGCGGGATTCAGTTGTTGCATGTGGGTTTCCTGGTTACTGATCTCTTCAACTGATGTGTTTTCAGGTGTGCATGGTTTCGGCGAGCTTGTCGAGCTTGCCCCGGATGGAATTGTCGATGACCTGGTCGCCGGCCCGGATGATGGCGCCTCCGATTAAGGCGGGATCGACGCTGGCGCGCAGCCTGATTTCGCGTTCCAGCCGGCTCTTGAGGGCCTGCTCCAGCGCGGTCGAAACCTCTTCGCTGACCGGAAAGGCGGTGACGAATTCCACGTCCACCGATCTTTCCTGGCTGGCCTTGAGTTGGTCGAACAGGCTGCGGATTTGCGGCAGCAGCGTCAGGCGCTTGTTCTCCGCGAGCAGGCTTACCAGATTCCGGGCCTGTTCGCTGATCTCTTCACCACAAAGGCCGCTGAACAGCGCGGCGGTTTCCTGCCAGGAGCGGCCGGGATCGGTCAGGGCGGCATGCACCGCGGCCTGGCCGCTTACCGCCGCCGCCACGCCAAGCATGCGCGACCATTCCGCGAGCGCACCGGAGCCGAGGGCAACCTGAAATGCCGCCCGAGCGTAGGGCCTCGCCAGAGTAATGGGATCCGCCATGCCTGGGCCTTACAACTCCGCCGCCAGTTGTCTGAGCATGTCTTCATTGGCCGCCTGATCCACCGCGCGGCCGAGGATTTTCTCGGCGCCGGCCACGGCAATGAGCGAAACCTGGGCGCGCAACTCTTCCTTGGCGCGATTGGCCTCCTGTTCGATTTCCGCCTGGGCCGCCAGCATGATGCGCTCGGCTTCCATCTGGGCCTGCTGTCTGGCTTCATCGATGATTTGTGCCGACCGCCGGTTCGCCTGCTCGATGATGCCGGCGGCGGAAGCCTTGGCCTCGTCGAGTTGCTCGGCGGACTGTCGGGCGGCGGATTCGAGCTTCCGCCCGGCCTGGGCGGCCGCTTCGAGCCCTTCGGCGATGGTGCGCTTGCGCTCTTCAAGCACATTCGCGAACAAGGGCCAGACGTAGCGGTGGCAGAACCAGCAAAAGACCGCGAAAGCGATCGACTGCCCGATAATGGTCAGGTTTATGTCCACTTCAGCCTCCTGCGGGCAGGGTGGTTCAGCCGGCCAGGGCCGCCAGATAGGGGTTGGCGAAAGTGAACCACATGCCGATGCCGATGCCGATCATGGTGACCGCGTCGATCAGGCCCGCCACCAGGAACATGCGGCCCTGCAACTGCGGCGCGAGTTCGGGCTGGCGGGCGGAGCCTTCCAGGAACTTGCCGCCGAGGATGCCAAAGCCGATCGCGGTGCCAAGGGCGCCCATGCCAAGCACGAGCAGCACGCCAAGCACGGTGAAAGCCAATATCATTTCCATCTTTTTCCTCCGGGAGTTGTTTCGGTTGTCTCGGTTTTTTCGAACTCAGTGAGCCGGCTCATGGGCTGCATTGAGATAGACAATGGTCAGCATCATGAAGACGAAGGCCTGCAGCGGCACCACCAGAATATGGAATACCGCCCAGACAAAGTGCGCCGGTAGCTGCCATAGTCCCAGCAGGCCCGCTATCAGCAAAAACAGCAATTCCCCCGCATACAGGTTGCCGAACAGCCGTAGCCCGAGGGAAATCGGCTTGGCCAGCATGGTGGGAATTTCGATCATGAGGTTGAAGGGCACCATCCACTTGCCAAAGGGATGAAAGGCGAGTTCGCCAAGGAAGCCGCCCAGGCCCTTGTGCTTGATCGAATACCAGATGATCAGCAAAAATATGCTGAGCGACATGCCCATGGTGATGTTGGGATCGGTGGTGGGCACGATCTTGAACGGCATGTGGTCGAAGCCGAAGACGTGTTCGCCCACCCAGGCGGCTATGCCGGTAATCCAGTCCACGGGCACCAGATCCATGGCGTTCATCAGCAGGACCCAGACGAATATCGTCAGGGCCATGGGGCCGATCAGGCTGTTCTTGTGGGTAAAACCTTCGCTGACCCGGTTGTCGACGAACTCGAAAATGCTCTCGACAAAGTTCTGGATCGCTCCGGGATTGCTCGCCGAGGCGCGCAGCCCGACCCGGCGAAACCAGAGCAGAAAGGCGGCGCCAAGGGCGATCGACCAGCCCATGGTGTCCACATGGATCGCCATGAAGCCCATTTCCGAGGCTTCTTCGGGGGAATGGGCAAAACCCCAATGACCGTCCGGGTGACGGCCAAAAGTCAGATAGGACAGGTGATGGACTATGTATTCCTGAACCGTCTGTGATTCAGCGCCTGCCGCTGCCATAATGCCGCATTCCGTAATTCAGCCAAATTCTCAGCGCGATTCGCGGGCTGGATCGCGAGTCATCCAGCCAACTGCCGATATGCCAATGAGATGAGCAAACAGGAATCCTGAAAACAGCGCCACCACGTTCAGGCCTTCCAGAAAATTGAAGCTCAGCGCGAACAGCAAGACCGCGATCACAATCTTGCCGATCTCTCCTTTCAGGAAACTCCTGACAACCTTATCCGCATTGTCGGCGCCCTGGTAGCGGAAAGCCTGCACCGCAAAATAGCTGTTCGACAAGGCGCTGATGAGGCCTCCCACAAGCACACTGCGAGCGATGGCCGGGGTTGTCGTCCACAGGAACGTGGCGGCAAGCAGGGCCGGGGCAATCAGTTGCGCCAGGATGACCTTGTACGGTCGCACGTGAAGAACACAGTCAGGCAGCTACCGCCAGGGCAGGCGCATTATAGGAAGATTGGAAATGCTAATCAACAAGTGTGCGGGTTCAGCACATATGAGGCAAGACCGGGGGAGCCAGAAGCGGAAGCCGCAAGGGGCAGCCACCCGGGACTCTCGCGCACTGGGGGGCATTCGGCTACACTTCCGGGGTTTTCTACCCATTACCGCGCCCCCGGGAACAGGGCATGTTCAATCGCTTGCGGAAAACTCTGGCTGGCATCGCAGTTGTTGCGGTGGCGGGAGTTTTCGCGGTCGCGCTTTGGCTGGCTAGCCCGGGGAAGTACCGGTCCCTGCTGGAAAGCCATGCAGCGAAAGCCACCGGGCATGAATTGCAGGTGGCCGGCGCCATTGAAATCGATTTCCTGCCAGTGGCCAGACTCACGCTGGAAGACGCCCGCCTTCGCAATCCCGCTTTCCCTCAGGAACTGGCCTCGGTCGGGCGCGTCGAACTGGATGTTGACCGCGGCGACCTGTTTCGCGGCGAATTGACCGTCAGTGAGATTCGAATCGAAGACTTTCACGTCAACGCATTTGTGGACGCTGCGGGCAGCAGCATCTGGAGCGCGGCGGCTTCGAGCGCGGGAAACAGCGAGAGAAGCGCTGCCGATTCACTTTCCTCCGAAACCACCCTTCCCGCCAGGATCGTCGCCAGCAATGGCCGGCTTGATTATCAGGATTTGTCCCGTGATCGGCGGCTGATGCTCAAGAACCTGGGTCTGGAACTCAACGGCCTCAATCTGCAAGGCGAAGCCTTCTCCGCAATCTCCGATTTTGAACTCGAATGGTTTGCCGCCGGCGACCAGCGCGTTCGCGGGACGATGGTCGGCCTGTGGGGCAATGTCGTAGCCGACGGGGAGAGCGGTGAGCTGTCCATCGCGGATCTTGGCGTATTCAGCCCCCCGGTTCTGCTTGAGGGCCGCATTGAGGTCAGCGATTTTCGAGGCAATCCCCGCTATGAAGCGAACCTGGCCAGCGGCGAGTTCGACGCCAGGGCGCTGCTGCGGAATCTCGGTTGGCTGCCTGAACCGGAACCGGCGCCGCTTTCCGTGCCCGATGGCGATGCGGATGAGGGCTTGCACACGGCGCTGGCGTTCGAAGTGACGGGAGACGCCAATGGCCTTGCTGCAAGCGCCGCCGCCAGCAGTTCCGCCGAGCCCTTGCTTGAGGCCGAAACCGAAATCCGATTTGCCAACGATCTGTCGCCGACCAATGTCCGTTACGAGATGGATATTGGAGAACTCGATTTCGATGCGCTTCTCCATTCGGAGACTGCTTCAGCGGCGGACAATTCATCGCTGCAGCACACCGCCGCGCCGCGGCCCGGCCGGGAATTGCCCGGCCTCGAAAACCTCAACCTCAGCGGCTCGATTACCGCCGATGCCCTGGGCCTTGGCCCGCTTCGCCTCGAAAATCTGGTGGTTTACACCAATATTGAAAACCAGGTGCTTGACGTGGAGGCGCCGCCGGTTGCGGCGTTTGGCGGCAGCATTTCCACCAATCTGCGCTGGAATGCCCGCAGCGGCGACCTCGCCAGCGAGTTCCACGGCGAGGAGCTGGCAATCGCCGATATCGCCCCCCTCATCACCCGGCTCGATGTGCTCACGGGGCGGCTGCAGATCGATGGTCTGCTCAGCGCCAATGGCCGCTCCACGACCGAACTGCTTGAGGACCTGAGCGGCCATACCTCATTCGTGGTCAGCGAAAACCTGGTGAACATCGGCCTGATCAAGCAGATCTTCACTTCCATCGCGGCGCTCAGTCCCACCGGGGAGACGATTCAGCAATGGCCCGACCTGATCCGGTTTGCCGAAGTCAGCGGCGATCTCGCCCTCGACGGCGGCCTCGGCCGCGAGCATGGCTTCAACCTTCGCATGGACAATTTCAGCGCCGCCGGCACGGGGGTGGTCGACCTGCAAGAGGAGCGGTTCGACTACGAAGTATCGCTGACCATGCTGGGCGGACCACTGAACCAGACGATTCCGGTAGGCGGTAACTACCAGGGCCTGAGCTGGCCGGTGGAGTGCGCGGCTTCCTTTACCGCCGAACTGGTCCAGTTCTGCCGACCGGACTTCAATGCCGTGCGTCAGATTTTCTCCCGCATCGGCGGCAATGCCGCCGGCAACTGATTTCCCCGCGGCTGCAATGTGCGGATTCGCCGCCGCCGTCATCGAATGGCACAAGTCAAACGGTCGCCACGGCCTGCCCTGGCAGCAGCATCCCTCGCCTTACCGGGTCTGGGTTTCCGAGATCATGCTCCAGCAAACCCGGGTGACAACGGTGATTCCCTACTTCCTCCGCTTCATGGAGCGTTTTCCCGATGTGGCGACCCTGGCAGCCGCCGACATCGACCAGGTGCTGCACTTGTGGACGGGACTTGGCTACTACGCCCGCGCGCGCAATTTGCACAAGGCGGCGCAATGCATTGTCGAGCGGCACCGGGGCAGGATTCCCGACAATCTGGAAGAACTGCAACAACTCAGCGGAGTCGGTCGCTCCACCGCCGGGGCGATTCTGGCACTCGCCCATGGCCAGCCGGCGCCGATTCTGGATGGCAATGTGAAGCGGGTGCTGGCGCGCTGTTTCGCCATCGCCGGATTCCCCGGACACGGCAAGACCGCGGCTGCACTCTGGGCGAAGGCGGAAAGCCTCGTGCCCGGGCGGGACGCCGCCGCTTACACCCAGGGCATGATGGACCTCGGCGCCACGATCTGCACCCGCAGCCTGCCCGCCTGCGGCCAATGCCCGCTGTCGCCGCGCTGCCTGGCGAGAAAACAGGGGCAAGTCGAACGCTATCCCGGCAGGAAACCCGGTCGGGCGCTTCCCGTGCGCCGGGTCGTCATGCACATCCTGCGGGACGAGTCCGGTCGGGTGCTGCTGGAAAAACGTCCGCCAACCGGCGTCTGGGGCTCGCTCTACTCACTGCCCGAAGCCCTGCCCGAATTCTGCGTTGCGGAAGAGTCGCCAACCAGGCTGCCCTCCATCCGCCACAGCTTCACCCATTTCCATCTGGATATCTCTCTCCTGCGCTACGGCGTGCGATCACGGCATGACGCCGTGGCTGATTCGGACCGCTGGCTCTGGTACTCTATCGCCGCCCCGGCGGAAGTGGGATTGGCCGCCCCGGCAAGCAAGCTGCTCGCAAGCCTGGCCAAGCCCGGCAATGAGGAACGATCATGACGCGCATGGTGCATTGCAGAAAGTACGGCAAGGAGCTTCCGGGCCTGCCCGCGCCGCCATATCCCGGGGAAAAGGGCCAGCAAATCTTCCAGACGGTCTCGCAGCAAGCCTGGCGCGAATGGCTCGCCCAGCAGACCATGCTCATCAACGAAAAGCAGCTCAGCCTGGCCAGCGCCGCCGACCGCAAGTACCTCACCGGACAAATGGAGAAATTCCTCGACAACCAGGACTTCGACCGCGCCGCAGGCTATGTCCCGCCGGAGTGAGGGGGCGGCGATGCCAAGAAAAATAGCCATCATCGGAGGAGGGGTTTCCGGCCTCGGCGCGGCCTGGGCCCTGCACCAGCATCCCGACCGCTTTGATTTCCGCGTGTTTGAGGCCAACCCGGAACTGGGCGGCAATGCCGTTACCGCCGACATGCTCCAGGCCGACGGCTCGTCGATTCCCTTCGACATATCGGTGACAGCCTGCATTCCCACGGTGTACCACCATATCCTGCTGCTGACCCGGCAACTCGGGGTAAAGCTGGTGGACACGAAGTTCAGCTACAGCGTGAAGTACCGGGAAGGAATCTACGCCCACGATCTCGACACCGACATCAGCGGGCAGTTGCGGGAGGAAATCGACCGTTTTCAGCGGCTGCTGGGGCGCCTGCAGTGGTTCGGCGCCCTCAACCGGACCCGGTCGAAATTCCTCAATGCCCTCAATCCCTTCAATTACCTCAGCATGGGGACGGTGCTGAATTTCGGCGGGTATTCCGGGGATTTCCGCTACAAGGTGCTGAAACCCATGTTCGTCAACTTCCTGATGGCCACCAATGTCTTCGACATGCCGGCCTCGCTGTTCTGCCGCTATCTGGAATTCTTCGACATCGTCAGGGCAACTCCCATGCAGACCTGGGAAGGCGGCACCCGCAACATCTACCGGAAACTCACCGCGGAATTCAGCGACCGGATCTACCTCAGCCGCCCGGTGCGCAAGGTGTTCCGGGGCAGAGACGAGGTCATTGTCGAGGACGAGGATGGCGAGCGCGAGACCTTCGATGAGGTGGTGTTCGCCTGCAACGCCAACCAGACCCTGATGGCCCTGGACCAGGCCAGCCTGTTCGAGGGCTGGCTGCTGTCCTCGATTCGCTACGAAAGCGAATTGCACAATCACGCCATTGTGCATTGGGACAGCTCGCTGTTGCCGGAAAACGCCGCCGAGCCCCTGGAAACCCGCAGCAACCACATCGAACAATACGGCGCCCGGCCCGACAACTACGAAATCACCTACATCATGCACAACCAGCAGCCCTGGGCGAAGCCTTCGGACAAGCCCTGCCTGGTGACCTACAATCCCGTCAGCCCCATCGATCAGGAAAAGATCGTCAAGCGCTGGTGGTTCCAGCATGTGGTCCACGATGTGCGCCATATCGCGCTGCTCGTGCACCTGTTCCGCTTCATTCAGGGCCGGCGGCGAAGCTGGCACTGCGGCGCCCACACCCTGGTCAACAGCCAGGAGACGTGTTTTGTCTCGGGCCTGGCCGCGGCGCGGCAACTCGGCGCCGATTATCCCTTCAACGATGCGGAAACGAAGAAGTGGTTCAACTTCTATGGCCGCATGATGTACGGCTGGCGCTTCCGCAAGGCCTGACGCCGGAAACTGTCACAACCCCAGAACGCCGTAGTTGCCATCGAGCACGAGACGCAGGGAAACATGCAGCCCGAGCAGGGGGAACAGCACCCAGGGGCAATTCGAGCCAATGACCCACAGGCAAAGCTCGCGCCGGCTGATTTCCCGGTGCCGTCCGGCGATGAAGAAAGAAGCCAGATAGACGCTGGTCACATAGGTCTGCTGCCAGAACAGCATGAGGCCGAGCAGGCCGGCGGCCAGGGCCGGCGGGAATCCGCCGGCAAAGGCCAGGTAGAGCAGCGCCGTGGGAATCGCGGTGACGAATCCATTGCCCACATCGGCATTGAAGCCGAAGCTCTTGCGGTCGGCAAAGGCGGTGTCGTAGCAGGTGTAGGTGGCCCACACATCGGCCCACAGCTTTGGCGAGAAAACCCGGGCGGGGGAGACTTTGCCGAAAAAGAACTCGGCTATCGCAAGGCGGCCTCCGGCTAGCTGCCGCTCCCGCCAGTACGCGCTGCGCTTCTCGATATAGTCGCGCTGGAAGAACAGACAGGCTTCCCAGTAGCAGATCAGCAGATTGACCGCCAGAAACACGCACAGCAGGCTGTGGATGAACTGGAACTCGCCCGCCGCCTGATAGCGCAGGACGAAACCGGGCAGCGCCAGCACCGCAAGGATCAGCGCGATCAGCGTCAGCACCCGGACCTGCGGGCCGCCGCTGTCCGGCGCGGCGGCGGCGGCATGGGACAGCGGCGAAGCCTTCCCCTGGCTGGAATCAGTCATGTCGCGCCAATGGTGTTGGCTTTCCCGGCCCGGTTCAGACGAGCGCGGTTTCGAACAGATTGAGCATGCGGCTCCAGGCGCGTTCGGCCTGGGCTTCATGGTAGACCTGCGAATCCGTCGGGCACCAGCCGTGCAGGGTGCCTTCGTAGACTTCAATCTCCGCCGGGATGCCCGCGGCTTCATAGGCGGCGCGCAGGGTGTTCTTGGCTTCCGGGTCGGCTTCGTCGTCGTTTTCCGCAACGGCGTGCAGCATGTGCGCCCGGGTTTCGGGAATGAGCAGATGCGGGCTGTCGTCGGAATCCGAAGCAAGGCCGCCACCGTGGAAAGTCGCCCCGGCGCCAAGCCGGTCCGCCATCACCGCCACCGTGCGCATGACCATGGGGCCGCCCATGCAGTAGCCGGTGGCGCCAATGCTGCGGCTGGTATCGACTTCGTCCTGTTCATCGAGCCAGGAGACGAAGGCCCGGGCGTCGCTGAAATCGGTTTCGGCGCTGAGCGCCCGCCGCATGGGCAGGACAATTTCCCGGGTTTCCGGCTGACTGAAACTGGCGCCCTCGCCCACCACGGGAGAACGCGCGCTGCGGTAAAAGGGATTGACGGTCAGGACCGAATAGCCCGCCGACGCCAGCCGGCGGCCCATTTCGCGGAATGCCGGGCGCAGGCCGAGAATATCCGGCCAGACGAGCACCGCGGCGTGGCTGCCGGATGCGGGATAGGCGAAGTAGCAATCGGCGACCCCGTCCGGGGTGGTGATTTCCACATCGCGCTCGCCGAGTTCCTGGGCATTGGCCATGCCGGGCAGCATCATGCCGAGCCCTACGGTGGCGGAAACCCGTCCAAAATCCCGGCGGCTGATTTCACCGCCGCGAAGGTACTTGTCTGCATCGAACTGCGTTCTTTCGTCACACATTGCGGCCTCCTCCAAGCCGGTAACTGAAGTGCCCTTTTACCCCAATTCCGCTTCCCTCCGCAACGGCGTGGTCCATGTCACCGACAGCGAAAACCACCGGATTCATGCGGTGAATGGCTTGATGCAGGTTTCCGGCCATCCCGGATTTTCGCTTCCGAACATGCCTGCGGCCCAGCAGTCGATCAAGACCGGCCAGACGGTGGAAATCGACTCGCTGGCTCCTTGGCCGCAATCAGCAATTTCACAACGCGCCGGCGTCTTCCATGCGGGCGGCTCTCAGTATGGAGGAAAAGGAGTAGTTGCCTTCGTGGCAGGCGAATTCGTAGAGTTTGTGTTCAGGCGCCATTCTTTGCAGTGAAATCTCGCCGGTGATGGATTGCGGGTAGGCCATGGGGTCGGAGATCGTGAATCTGAAAACCATTTCGTCGGGCGATACCGGCGTATAGGTTTCCGTGATCTCGAACTGTTCGGACGCCCTGAGGAAGGGATTGGTCTGCTCCAGCCGGAAATTCCGGGTATGCACCACGAGCGAGTCTCCTTCGTAACGGGCGATGGAATCTCCCCGCCATTTGGGGCCGAAATTGTCCAGGTGGTTTTCCGCCAGCCGGATAATGCGCACGGCGCTGAAGTACTCCCACAGGACGACGACATAGTTTTCGTTTTGCACAATCTGGATATTGCGCGAAGGATTGTCTCCGTCCGCGGCGTTCACGGCGCCGAAAGTATAAAGCAGGGGCAACTGCACCAGGGGCGCCAGGCAGCGGTCCTGGATCGATCTCATTTCAGGTCCGTCGGAAGGGCCGAATCCCTGCTCGCTCCAGCGCTCGAAGATGTCCTTGAAATCGAGCCGCGGCGGCAGGCGGCCATCGGGCGGGTCGATAACGATGGAAGTTCGATATTCGCCGTCGATGCGGGCTATCCCGATCGGGGCGATGTCGAAATTTTCGTCGGACCGCTGGCTGATGAATCCTCCCGCGGGAGGCGGCGCCCGGTCCGGGTCGCTGGGCAGCGCCCGCCGGGCTTCCGCTTCGCGGACTTCGCGCTCCAGTTCCAGGGCTTCTTCCTCGGAATAGGCCTGGCGGTTGCCCAGTTCCCTGGGGCGCAGGAAGGGGGTTTGCGTCGAATTGGTCCAGAGCCCCTGCAAGTCGGGGTGGCCGTACTCCGTGCGGGGGACGGCCCAGCCGGGCTCGGCGCCATGCGCGGCCGGCATAAGCGGCAAGGCGAGAAGCGCCAGGATTCCAGTCAAGTGAATCCCGGCGCCCGAGCCTGACTTTTCCATGGCTATCGCCCGTTACCGCGCGAGCGGGTCGGGTCTGATCTGAAACTTGACCATCTTGCTCTGGGTTCCCTTGCCGCCCTCGGTATGCCAGTTGAAATTGGTGCCGTAATTGGCCCATACGGCGCGGCCTTTCCAGCCGGCGTCCGGATCGTCGATGCGTCCGTCGAGACCGCGGGAATAGAATCCCAACGGATAGGGCACGCGCATGACGATCCATTCTCCGGTATCCGGATCCAGCACCTTGAGGGAATCGGAACCGGAACCCGTCGCGATGGGAATGTTCTCGCCCAAGCCCAGGGTGTTGAAGTTATCGACCCAGTTGTAATAGTGGAAGTCGGCTTTCACGTCGGTGCCCTTCATGTTGGGGCCGGGCGCCTCGTACAGGGTCCAGCCTTCGGGGCAATGCTGGGAAGTGACCACGCTGGGTCCGTTCAGCACTTCGCACTTGCTACGGTCGAAACTGGCCAGGTGGCTGCTGCCGGACAGCGCGGTCCAGATGACGCCGTTCCTGTCGGCGTCGATGCCCCGGGGGCCGAATCCCTGCAACTCGCCGTCGATCACCGGCACTTCGTAGACTTCCGTAATGCAGGTTTCCGGCGGATTGTCGCCGATGTCCATGCGATAGATGCGCCCGGGAAACTCCTCGCCGGCGCCCCAGACCACATTGTCCACCGGATTCACGATGATGCCGTAGTTCAGTCCCGGCTCCATCCTGGTGTCGAGAGCCGGATCGAAATCGCCGCCCGCGCCCGGGTCGAACAAGGGTCCGACGGGCGGGTTCCAGGGTTTGGTGATGCGGCCGTCGCCGTTGGTGTCCACCACCATGGGGCACCAGCCCTGGGTCGCCTGCTCGTCGCCGGTCCTATCGAATTCCCGGGTGTTCACCCAGCCGATGACGTCGGCGAGGGTGCTGAAATAGAGGGTGCGATCCTCGGTCCAGTCGAATTGCAGGTGATGGGTGGTAAAGCAGGTATCGATAAGCCCGAAATCTTCCGTGGCCGGATCGTAATACGAAGCCTGGCGAGTGCTCGCCCGGGTGGGGTAATACTCCACAAAGGGGTTGTCCGACCCCGGCCGGCACCATTCGGGCAGGATATCGCCTCTCACCTTGGTGGTCATCCATACCCGGCCGAGTTCGTCGAACATCGGATTGTGGGGGTCGGCGGGGCGCTGCCACAGCGCCTCGTCGCCGTAATAGGCGGATGGCACCGGGAACTCCTGCAGGAAACGGGTCACGGCGGGATTGTCGGGGTTGTCGCGAACCGGAATTTCCAGCTCCCGCCACTCGTGGGTTTCCACGTCGAGTTCAAGCAGGGCGCCGAACGAGGCGTCGACGCCATAGACCAGACCGCCGGCGTTCACCGTGGGGTCGCGCTTGTCGGTGGTGATTTCATCGTGGATGAATGCGGACTCGTTGCCCCAGTCCCATTGGGTAATGACGATATTCCGCTCGATGCCTTCGGGGCGCGGCGGCGTCGGCGGGATTTCTCCCGCGGCGATGCGATCGGTCCAGTCCGCATACATTTCCATGCCGCGGGGCCCGAAGAAACCGGATATGGCCGCCATGAGCGGCCCCCGGATGCCCATCGCCGTGCGATAGCGCCATGCTTCGACGCTGGATTCGAAATCGAGATGACTCAGGTGATCCAGGGTGCGGGTCGCCTTGTTGCCGAGCTGGTGGCATAGCTGACACCTTTGCTTGGTCGTGTCGATCCAGTGATCCTGGCTGCCCATGAACGGGGAAATGCCGTTGCCGTCCGGGCCGGTGCCGGGAAACTCCTCGTGTCCGGGCACTTCAAGCAGGGAATACCAGTAGTTGCCCGGATACACCTGGGCCGCGAGCAGCGGGTCTCCCGCCTGGAAGGTTTTCAGGCTGACGCCGGACGCTCCCGGTCGCAGGAACACCGGATCGGAATCCACCAGGCCGTAACCCCGCACCCATACGCTGAACAGCGCGTCCGGCAGTTCCGGCAGGACAAACCGGCCTTCGTCGTCGGTCACGACGATCTTCACGAAATGGGTCGGCGTGTCGTCGGTCTCCGCGATGACCCAGACTCCGGCTTCCGCGCCTGCGGGGCTCTGGACCACGCCCTCGATCACGCCCTGGGCGGTCGACTGCGCCGCGGCGGGCAACACGGCTATTGCGGCCGCCACAAGAGACAGGATTGCAAGAAGTGGTTTCAGTCTTGTTACGTGGATCATGTTTCCCCCCTGAGGTAAAAACTGAAAAGTACGAAAATTGCAGCCGGATGGCAACCACCCAATGAGATCCTGCGACTGCGCGCAGGATGACTGATGTGGGCGCGCCATTGCCACAACGAGAATTGCCGCGATGGAAAATCATCAGTGAGCGAGCGTTGCATTGGAATCCCCGGCTGCTATACTCCGGCTGATTGTTGGCGTGGCAGGAAACCGTAATGAAAAAAGTAGGCGTCAAGCACAAGTCGGATGACTCCAGGATCGACCTCACACCCATGCTTGATGTGGTGTTCATCCTGTTGATCTTTTTCGTGGTGACGGCGACGTTCCTGTCCGAAACCGCCATCAGCGCGGCAAGCAGCGACAGCAACAATGATCAGCCGCCGCCCGAACAAGACCTTGAGGACCGCAATATCCTGTTCGAGATCGGCGCCAATAACGAGATTATTCTCAACCGGAATCCGCGGCCCATCATCGCGACCCAGATCCGGTCGAATATCGACCAGTTGCGCGCCGAGAATCCCAGCGCCACGGTTATCATCCAGCCGAATTCCAGTTCCGATGTTTCCACCCTCGTGTTGATCATGGACGCGGCGCGGCAGGCCGGCATTGCCGATATTTCCATCGTTGACGCAAACTGAGTTTCCGCGGCGCAGGCACGAAAACCTGCGCCGCCTTCCCGCAACGGCGGTCGTTGCCGTTCGCAAATTCCTGAATTCGCAGTGGTAAGAAGTCGGCATGCGAAGCCGCTGGAACGATACTGAAGCCCGCGCCTGCGCCACCGATCTCGAATTGCGCGCCTATTCCTCCCGCCTGCTCGGCCAGGACCCCGCCCTCGTGCTCCATGGCGGCGGCAATACCTCCCTCAAGGGAGAACTCGGCGACCTGTTCGGCGATACGCGCAGGGTGCTGTTCGTCAAGGGTTCCGGCTGGGATCTGAAAAGCATCGGCCCGGCGGGATTTGCGCCCGTCGATCTCGAATATCTCCTGCGTCTTGCCACGCTGGAGCATCTCGGCGACAGCGAGATGATGCGCCAGCTCAGGCTCGCGACCCTCGAGCCGGCCGCGCCGAACCCCTCGGTGGAAGCGATTCTGCACGCCCTGATTCCCTTTCGCCATGTAGACCACACCCACGCCGATGCCGTGGTCACGCTCAGCAACTCTCCCCATGGCGCGGAAATCCTGCGCGAGCTGTACGGCGACGAAGTGCTGGTGCTGCCTTATGTCATGCCCGGCTTCGTTCTGGCGCGACAGATCGCCGCCGTTGCCCGGGACGTGGACTGGAATGCCCTGCGAGGCATCGTTTTGCTGCAACACGGCGTGTTCAGTTTTCACGAGCAAGCCCGGGACAGCTATGAGTCCATGGTGGAACTCGTGGACCGCGCCGAGGGCGAACTCGGGCGCCGGGCCGGGACGAAAGTGTTCCAGCCGGCGATTGCGGCGCCAGCTTCTCCGGACGCCGGGTCAGCCATTGCGCTCGCCGGATTGCGCAAGGCGGCGGGCGAATTGTCCGGCGCCCCCATGCTTGCCCGGCTTGACCGCAGCCCCGAGGCCCTTGCGTTCGCCGCGCTCGATGACTGCGGCGAACTGATCCGGCGCGGGCCGCTGACGCCGGACCATACTATCCACGCCAAACCATTCGGCGCCGTTTTCGATGCGGACCCCCTGCCGGGGCTGCGCGCTTTCGCCAGGGAATACCAGGCCTATTTTCGCGACCACGCCCAGGACCATCACCAATGCCTCGATCCCGCCCCGCGCTACGGCGTGTGGCGCGAGAAAGGCGTAGTGCATCTGGCCCCCGGCGGCAAGCGGCTGGAAATCGTCGCAGACATTACCCGCCACACGATCCGGGCCATCCGGCTTGCCGAGGCCATGGGCGGCTGGCGCGCCCTGCCGCGGGACAAGCTGTTCGAAGTGGAATACTGGGAACTTGAGCAGGCCAAACTCGCCGCCGCCGGCAGCGCGCCGGAAATGCGGGGCAAGGTCGCTTTGGTCACCGGAGCGGCTTCGGGCATTGGCCGCGCCACGGTGGAGGAACTGCGACGCCGGGGCGCGGTAGTGATCGCCCTGGACATAGCGGAAGGCGAAGCCTGGCGGGGACCATGGGACAGCCGCGAAGTATTGGCCCTGCGCTGTGACGTGACCGACGCGGATGCGATTGATGCGGCCCTTGCGCAGGGCGTGCTGCATTTCGGTGGGCTCGACATACTGGTGAGCAATGCCGGCAATTTCCCCGCGAGCGCAAGCCTGGGGGAAATGCCGGATGCGCACTGGGAACAATCGCTGGACCTCAACCTCAGCTCCCACATGAAAGTGCTGCGGGCCTGCCTGCCCCTGCTGGAGACGGGTTTTGACCCCGCCGTGGTCTTTGTGGCGTCAAAAAACGTGGCCGCTCCGGGGCCGGGCGCGGCGGCGTACTCGGCGGCGAAGGCCGGCCTGACGCAAATGGCCCGGGTTGCCGCCCTGGAGGCGGCGGCCAAGGGCATCCGGGTGAATCTTGTGCATCCCGATGCGGTCTTCGATACGGGTATCTGGACCAGGGAAGTGCTGCGGGAGCGGGCCCGCCACCACGGGATGGAAGTCAGCCGGTACCGCTCCGGGAACCTGCTTGGGGTGGAAGTGAAAAGCAGTCATGTGGCCACCGCCATCGCCGGCCTTGCCGGCACCGCCTTCAGCCGCACCACCGGCGCCCAGCTTCCGGTGGATGGCGGCAATGATAGGGTGGTGTAGTTCCCATGCGCGTGGAAGGCAAGGAATATCGCAGCATCTGGCACGAGCCGGCGACTGACCAGGTGCGCATCATCGACCAGACCCGGCTGCCGCATCATTTCGAAATCCGCACCCTTGCGACTTTGGCCGAAGCCTGTGAGGCCATCCGCGTCATGCGGGTTCGCGGCGCGCCGCTGATTGGCGTCACCGCGGCCTTTGGCGTGTATCTCGCCCTGCGGGAGAATCCGGCGGGTCTCGCGGATGCCCTGGCGCAGTTGCAAGGCATCCGGCCCACGGCGGTCAATCTGCGCTGGGCTCTGGACCGCGCCGCCAGGACACTTGCCCGGGAGCCCGCTGATTCGATTGCCACTCGGGCATTGCGATTCGCCAACAAGCTTGCGGACGCCGACAGCGCCTGCTGCGAAGCCATCGGCGAACACGGCAGTGTGTTGCTGGAAAGACTCTGGCGCGGCAAAACCAGGCGGGGACACCCATTGCAGGTGCTGACTCATTGCAATGCCGGCGCCTTGGCCGCTGTGGACTGGGGCACTGCGTTGGCGGTGATTTTCAAGGCGGCGGCAAAAGGCATACCGCTACATGTCTGGGTAGATGAAACCCGGCCGCGCAACCAGGGCGCGGCGCTCACCTGCTGGGAATTGCGCCAGGCCGGCGTCGAGCACAGCCTGATTGTGGACAGCGCCGCGGGTCATGTCATGTCACGGGGAATGGCGGATGTCTGCATTACCGGCAGCGACCGGGTCAGCGCGGCGGGGGATGTCTGCAACAAGATCGGCACCTATCCGCTCGCCCTGGCGGCAAAAGACAACCAGGTGCCTTTTTATGCCGCCCTGCCGCTGTCCACCATCGATTTCGACTGGTCTTCCATGGCGGCGCCCATCCCCATCGAAGAGCGCGGCGCCGGGGAAGTGAGCATGGCCAGCGGCATCGGCGCCGATGGCGAAGAGGCCGAGGTCCGCCAGTATCCCGAGTCGAGCGCCATCCGCAATTTCGCCTTCGATATCACCCCGGCCCGGCTGGTCAGCGGCATCATTACGGAGCGCGGGGTGGTTGGGGCGAATCGGGAGTCGCTTCTTCCTTGCCGAGAGCGTGATTGAGTTTGTCCTCGAGCTGGGCGAGGCGGACGTCGTCGAGCAGGGTGTTGCCGCCTTCGGCTGCGGGCTTCCTGAGCAGTTCGTGGGTGATGTTGAGCGCCACCATGACGGCGATCTGTTCGCGGTCGAGCTTGCTGACCCGGCGTTGAATCCGGTACATGCGCTCATCGAGATAGCGGGCGGATTCCAGCAGGGAGCTTCTTTCCTCGGGCGGGCAGTTCACCCAATAGCTCTTGTTGAGGATGGTCAGCAGAACGGAGTTGTTGTCACTGGTCATTTCGTTGGCCGTGCCGGTCAGGCTCGCTTCATGTATTCAATGCCTTCAGGCGCATCAGAATGGCCTGCAGCCGCTGTTTCGCCTCGCGGTTTTTCTCCAGCAATTGCCGGCGCTCGGCTCGCAGGTTCTGTTCACTCGCCTTGAGCAGGTGATTTTCTTCGCGCAGTTCGCCGCAAAGCTCGATAAGGGCATCGACTTTTCCATGCAACGCGTCAATTCTGTTATCGTGCATCCGGCAGGCGCCCGACTTGATTCACCTAGCGAATATAGAGCCGCTTGCCAAGCCGGTCAATAATGAGGCGGGATCAGATGACTGAAAACCACGAGTACCGCCAGCGCCGCGGCATGCTGATGGAGCGCATGGCGCCCGGGTCGCTGGCCCTGCTGCCCGCCGCCCCGGAACGGGTGCGCAGCCGCGATGTCCACCACGCCTACCGCCAGGACAGCGATTTCCACTATCTCACCGGATTCACCGAAGCAGGCGCCCTGCTTGCACTTGTTCCCGGGCGCGAGAAAGGCGAAACTGTGCTGTTCTGCCAGCAAAAGGACCCGAAAAAGGAACAATGGGAGGGCTTGCTCCTCGGCCCGGAAGCGGCGGTGGAAGCGCTCGGCGTGGACGAGGCCCATCCCACCGCGGAAATCGATGATCTGATGCCAGAGCTCATTGAAGGCCGCGAACGCATCCACTACCGCATGGGCGCCGATGCCGGATTCGATGAACAGGTCATGGGCTGGGCCCGCGGCGCCCGGGAAAAAGCGCGGCTCGGCGGGCCGGCGCCAAAGCAGTTCCTGTTGCTCGATGAACTGCTGCATGAAATGCGCCTGATCAAGAGCGAGTCTGAAATCCGCCTGATGGAGGAGGCGGTGCGAATCTCGGTGGAGGGCCACCGCCGCATCATGCAGTATTGCCGCCCGGGCATGCACGAATACGAACTCGAAGCCGAGTTGCTGCACTGTTTCCTGCGCCATGGCAGCCGGGCGGCGGCCTATGGCTCGATCATCGGCGCCGGCGCCAATGCCTGCATCCTGCACTATGACAGCAATCAGGCGGAAATCGCCGATGGCGATCTGGTCCTCGTGGACGCCGGCTGCGAATACCGCCACTACGCTGCGGACATCACCCGCACCTTCCCCGCCAATGGCCGCTTCAGCGCCGAACAGCGCGAAATCTACCGTATCGTGCTTGGGGCCCACGCCAGCGCCGTGGCGGCTGTCTCGCCCGGCGCGCCCTGGGATGTGGCGCAGGAAGCTTCGGTCAAGGCCATTGTGGACGGCTTGCTTGATCTCGGGCTGCTGACCGGCAGCGCCGACGAAGTGATGGAAGAGGAAACCTACAAGGACTTCTACATGCACCGGGTGGGCCACTGGCTTGGCATCGACGTGCACGATGTGGGCAGCTACCGCAATGGCGAAGACTGGCGGCCCTTTGCGCCCGGCATGGTGACCACCATCGAGCCGGGAATCTATATCTCCCCCGGCAACGAGAACGTGGACCCGCGCTGGCGCGGCATCGGCGTGCGCATTGAAGACGATGTGCTGGTGACCGAAAATGGCAATCGCATCCTCAGCGACGGACTTCCCCGCGAACCCGAAGAAATCGAGGCCCTGATGGCCGCCTAGGAGCCTGCGCCGTAGGAATTCGCGAAAGCGGATTTGCAGCCGTGAATTCCTACGGCGCAGGCTCCCAGGAGGAGCGGCATATCCACATGGCGCATGACAGAGCACAGGGCGAGCGGCCCATCGTAGTGGTGGGGGGCGGCCTTGCCGGTGCGAGCTTTGCTCTTGGAGCGGCGCGCTTCGGATATCGGGTCGTGGTGGTGGAAGCTCGCGCCGGGGCTTCCGATGGCGGCTTCGACGCCCGTTCCACGGCGCTGTCCTGGGGCGCCCGGCGGATTTTTGAATCGCTGGGAGTCTGGGAGCGACTCGGCTCCGGGCCCTGCCCGATCCTGCGTATCGAAGTGACTGACCGGGGCCATCTCGGCGGCGTCAGTTTCGACCACCGCGAGCAGGGGCTTGATGCGCTGGGCTATGTGGTCGAAAACCATGCGCTCGCCAAGGTGCTGCAGGGCCGGATTGCCGCATGCGGGGCGATTGAGTTCCTGGCGCCGGCCGATGTCACCGCGGCAAGGCCCATCGCCGAAGGCATGGAACTGACCCTGCGCCAGGGTGGCAGCGGGCGGCGGCTCACGGCAGCCCTGACGGTGCTCGCCGATGGCGGCAGGTCGTCCATCGCCGCAAGCCTTGGCATTTCCCGGCGGCGGAAGCCCTACGGGCAGCATGCGCTGGTGGCCAATATCGCCCTGGAAGCATCGCACCGCAATACCGCCCACGAGCGATTCACCCCCCACGGGCCTCTGGCGGTGCTGCCCTTGCCGGTGGCGGATGGGGTTCACCGCGCGTCGCTGGTCTGGACCTTGCCCGGGGCGGTGGCCGAGGAGTACGCCGCACTGCCGGAAGACCTCCTGCTGCCCCGGCTGCAAGGGGAGTTCGGGCCGGGCATGGGCCGGGTTACCGCAATCGGGCGAAGGGTTTGTTTTCCCCTGCAATTGAGTCAGGCCAGCGAGCAGGTTCGGCCAGGATTGGCGCTGCTTGGAAATGCCGCCCATACCCTGCATCCGGTTGCGGGCCAGGGCTTCAACCTCGCCTTGCGCGATGCCATGGCGCTGGCGGAGGCGCTGGGGGATGCCATCGGACAAGGGCGCTCGCCGGGTGATCTGGCGGTGCTGCAGGACTATCTCGATCGGCAGGAATTCGATCAGGACCGGACGGTGTTCCTGACGGACCTGCTGGTTCGCCTGTTTTCCGGCCAGAGCGCGGCAAAGGCGGCATTCCGCAAACTCGGCCTGCTGGCGCTGGACCTGCTGCCACCGCTGCGGACGCAATTCGTCAGCAATGTCACCCAGCAGCAACACGCACTTCGGCGCTAAGTGGCATTTCCGTCATTTTGCGCGCAGCGAAGCGAAGTCGCAGAATCTCATCAGGGATTCTGTGGGCCTGCGCATGCCATTCCCGGCACAACTTCAGTTCTGTTGCACTATGGTCATGCCAAGCCAATCAGCGACCAGCGCAGGTTTTTCCTCGCCTTCGATCTCCACGGTAACCGCATAGCGGGCAAGATGGCGCCCGGGGGATTTTTCTTCCGCTGAACTGAGCCGGAAACGGCCGCGGACCCGCTGACCCGATCGCACGGGATGCACGAAACGCACCCGGTCCAGGCCGTAATTGATTCCCATGATGGTGTTTTCGAGCTTCAGCCCGCCGCCCCGGGAACTGAGCGCACTGAGCAGGGAGAGCGTCAGAAAACCGTGGGCGATGGTGCCGCCGAAAGGGGTTTGGGAGGCCCTTTCGGTGTCGACGTGGATGTATTGGTGATCGTCGGTGGCATCGGCGAACTGGTCGATACGTTCCTGTTCGATGGTCATCCAGTCGGTTACGCCCACTTCCTGGCCGATGTGGTCCTGCAGGGCATCTGCCGGTATCACCTTGTTCATGTCACGCTCTCCACCGGTGCAACGCCCGGCAGTCTATCAGCATTGTGCTTCCAGCGGTTGTTGGTGGCTTTGCCACGCGCAGAGTGGCGTACTTTGGGGCCTTCCGTTTGGGCGCAGGTTTCAGGGCAGGGCGTTCCCCCGGGGCTCTTCAGCGTTCCGGGCATCGGCGGCGGAATTGTCCAGGATTATGGTTTCAAAACGCATCAGCCGTCCGGTGAGCTGGTACACGGAGTCCCGCACTTCAGCGATTTCCTGCCGCAACTCGGATATTTCCTGCCGCACTTCGGATATCTCCTGCCGCAACTGCCCCACATGGGCGGTAATCTCCTGCCGCAGACCAGTCTCAACCGAATCGACCTTGTTGTCGAGAGAGTCAATCTTGCTGTCAAGCCGCAGGTAGACGGACTCCATGGCCGCCTGGTTATCGAGGTACATCGCCCAGTTGGCGGCGGTCTGGGCCGCAAACAGCGCAAATATCAGATACATGAAGTTCCATGGTTCCCGTCCCAGCCAGTTCCCGTGTTTCCGTTTCCCCTTGCGCATTGATTTCGAGGATTGCTCCGATGTCATGCTCCCGCTCCCGAGTGTTGTGAATACATGGTACTTCAGTATAGGAGAAGTTTTCGGATTTGGCCCGGAAATCTGCAAAATTTTTGGGAATTACATACAACAGAAGCCAATAACTGAGAAATCAAGCCGCTGGCAATGCGTACGTGACAATTCTAATAATCCAGCCTGACGCGCCAATCACAGCCAAAAGTATGGTGATCCCGGCAACGAGCAGTTTTATCTGAAGATTTTTTACTTCCAACTTCGTGGCCATTGTTTCAGACATGTGGCCCAGTCTAGTCTCGATGTCTCGGATGTCGCTATTGATGTGAGTAACCTCATCTTCAACATCTACGGCCTTCTTGCCACGGACACGAGCCTGGGACTGGCGGTAATCACCAGGAGGACGGGGCAACTGGCTCATTTTGCGGCTTCTTTGCCAGCCTCTTCGAGCCACTCCCAAATGGCTTGGTTGGCGTAGCCAGTGTAAGCGCCGTTCAGTTTGAATACGACGCCTGACACTATGCCAGGCTTACTGCCCTCTTCCACATTTTCGAAGATGCCAGCTCGGATAGCTATATCACGCGATAAGCCAGCATGAGCCACAACGTAAACCCCATCCCGCAAACGATGCCAGTCTGTTTCCGTGAAGGAATTTTCGATGTTGGCGGCACCGGTGTCTTGTTCATCTGTCAGGACAACAGCGAACAATCTCTTTGACATGTCTCATCTCCTGAATTTGGGTACATCACCCCCCCCCCCCCCCCCGTTGCACGGGGCGCATAATTCTACGCAGTGTTGTGGAACTACGCAACCACACCCTTGTAAATCACAAGTGGCGATAAATAGCAACAGCTGTATGGACGATCCCGCAAATGATGTACACTCGACCCACCAGCGTCGGCATCCCGCCTGCGCGTCCCCCGAAGTGGCCAGAACTGGCCCTTCGGGACCGGTCAGGCTGCACAACGCTTCCCAGGGAGGAAGACATGAACGATAGCAGTGCCGACAATACATCCGAACCCCCCGTGAATGTTGTTCAATTCACGTGGGTCCAACTCATTGGTATGGCAACCGTCGTCATCGCGCTCGCCGCGTCTGCGCAGATCAACACGAACAACCGGTTCGACGCCGTGAATCAACGCATCGATGACCTGGCCGCAGCCAATAACGCCAGTTTCGAAGCTGTCAACCTTCGACTCGATGATTTCAACGCCAGATTCAATGAGATGAACAACAGGTTCATCTCGCTTGAGTCCACCGTGTCCGACCTCCTTGTGAGGGTTACCCGAATCGAGACCCATCTCGGAATCGGAATCCCCGATACCGAAGACACGTCTTCACCGGAACAGCCCGACCTGGCTGCCCAATAGCAAGAACCGGCGGCGCCAGGGCGCTCAAGCCCAGCAGCACCCGGCCCCGAACCGTCCGCCGGCGGCGCTGGACGGACGCCGGCGACCGGGCTGTGCTCAAGCTGCGTGCCAAGCACCCCAACTTGAAATTTGGGGAGCGTGGGGATGGAGTCCACGAGAGATTCCCAGACTTCAAGCCTGGCGCGGTGGCTTGATGGGAATCGATTACCCTCCTACTCCACTCTACGTATTACATTGCCAGCCGTCATTTGCCCAGGAAATCATACTCTCCTTGACTTTATGTGGCACTCCTGAAATAGAATCCGCACAACAATTCTCCGGAGACAATATCCCGTCATGGAAAGGGTTTTTATCTATTGGGACAACTCGAACATTTTTCACGAGGCGCAGCGACTGGCTGAAGAGAAAGAGGGACCCGACGCCAAATATCGTTTACGCATACACTTCGAAAACCTTCTCCGGCTGGCGCACGCCGACCGTCCCGTACAAAAGGCGACCGCCGCCGGCTCCGTGCCACCTGAAATGCGGTTGTTATGGAATCGCCTGGAGAGCCGCGACGTAGAGGTCAAACTGTTCGACCGGGGCTCCATGGGTCAGGGAGAGCAGGAAGTTCCGGATCGCTTGCTACAACTCCGGATGCTTGAAGACGCGATCGACTTTAACGGGGATCCTGGAATTGTGGTCCTGCTAACCGGCGATGGGGCCGGTTACCGTGAAGGGTCCGGGTTTCACAGCACGCTCGAACGTATGCACAAGCGGAATTGGCGAGTCGAAATTCTGTCCTGGGCCGATGCGACGAACCAAAGGATGAGACGCTGGGCTGAGGCAAACGGTATTTTTGTTTCGCTCGATGATTTTTACTCTTCTATTACATTTTTGGAGCCTTCGCGCCCTGGTTTCGAGTTCGCCGAAGGACGAAGAGCTAGCGAAGTCGATCTTTCGATTCGTCGAACTTCGCCGGGCTGAGACATATTCTCGATTTTCCCATAGCGGAAATCCCCGCCAAACGGCCTTTGCAGCTGTGTAGGTTCAGATGCATGTGAGACTGAACTGGCCGAAGTACGCGGAAAAATGTCTGGCCACTTGAAGGAGTTACGTGTCGATGTCTGAGGGTGAGTTAATCATTTACAGCACCGAAGATGGTGCGGCGACAATCGTCTTGCGGGCCGTGGATGGGACCGTATGGCTTGCCCAACGGGAGATTGCGGAACTGTTCGATAAGGATGTGCGCACGGTCAATGAACACATTCGCAATGTATTCACTGAGGGGGAATGCGACCCCGGGGCAACTATCCGGAAATTCCGGATAGTTCAAACCGAGGGCTCCAGACAGGTCGAACGCGAGGTCGACGCCTACAACCTTGATGTCATCTTGTCGGTCGGCTATCGGGTCCGCTCAGCCCGCGGAGTTCAGTTCCGGAGGTGGGCCACGACTGTCCTGCGTGATTACCTGGTCAAAGGCTTTGCCATGGATGATGGCCGGCTGAAACAGGCTGAGCAATGGGATTACTTCGACGAGTGGCTTGCCCGCATCCGGGACATCCGGGCCTCGGAAAAACGGTTCTATCAGAAAGTGCGTGACCTCTATACAACCGCTGTCGACTACGACAAGACGTCCGAACAGGCACAGGCCTTCTTCAAGAAGGTACAGAACAAGATGCTCTGGGCAGTCTCTGGCAAGACAGCCGCCGAGCTGATCGAAAGCCGCAGCAACCCTGATGCGCTCAACATGGGCCTGACCAGCTGGAAAGGCTCGGTCGTGCGAAAGGGCGATGTCGGCACTGCCAAGAACTATCTCAAGGCCGAGGAGGTTGAAGATCTCAACCGCATTGTCGTGATGTACCTCGACTATGCTGAGGATCAGGCCAGGCGGCGGCGCCCCGTCACAATGGTGGAATGGTCCGATAAGCTCGATGCTTTCCTGTCCTTCAACGAGCGCGATGGTGCTCGTTGTACGACAGCGCGACCCGGTGCAAGACGGCACGCTTGAGGTCGATGAGGTCCATCCAAACTTCGTCGAGGTCTACTTCGTGCCGCCGGAGCGCAGTCTGATTTCGGCAAGGCTCGACCCGACGCGGGCAGAGAATTATCGGGTCAAGCTGCTGGATATCAATGGTCAGCAAAGATTCCTGACGATCCATCCGATCAGCACTTTCGGGGACAGGCCCGATTTCCTGAATCCGAAATATGATCAAGTGAAGCGGATCACGCTAGATCGAACGGACATCATCATTCCAGGGTTCGACTGGGCTGCCCCAACCGAGCCCGAAGGTGTGCTTGATGTCTTGGAAGCACTGTCCAAAAAAGATCAGGATGCTGTTAACGGTGTCGCTACTTGGCCGGCGCTTGCCGTGAACTATACAACCAAGACTCAGTATCTGTTCCGCATCAACAAGGGTGCCTTCGACCTAAGCGACAATAGCAAGGTCAACCAGTTCGTGGAGAAGCGCGACAGGCCTGTTCCCTTTGAAAACATGGTTTTCATTGGCGACGGATCGACGGATATTCCGTGCTTTCGCCTAGTAAAGGAACAGGGCGGACTGTCCGTGGCCGTCTTTAAGCCTAACACCAAGGGTGCGCGCAATGAGGCCAATAACTACTTCAAGGAAGGCAGGGTCCATTGCATAGCTCCCGCCAACTATACGAATGGGAGTAAACTGGACCGCATCGTTAAAGCCAACATCTCCGCTATCGCGGCTCGAACTCTTCCAGGCGCTGCGCGCGGAAGGCTGCTCCGAAGCCACCGCGCTTGAGGCCATTGGCTGGTCGCGCGCCACGCTCTACCGCTGGCGCAAGCGCCACCGGCGCGACGGCCCGTCCGGCCTGTGCGCGAAAAGCCGCCGGCCCCGCCATGTCCCCCCGCCGCGATGGAGCGCCGCCGAAGAGCGCAAGGTATGGGCCTTGCGGCGCGATTTCCCCTTCATGGGCAAACGGAAACTCCGCCTCCCGCGACAGCAGGCAACCGGAGGAGTTCGAGGCCGTCTCCCCCATCGGCAAGCAGATGGTCGTCCAGGTTTTCAGCCGCGCCACCGCCCGCAACGCCAAACGCTTCCTCGAAACCGTCCGCGCGCAACTCCCGTTCCCGCTCGTCTCCGCCCAGGTCGACGGCGGCGGCGAGTTCCGCGCCGACTTCTAACAGGCCTGCGAAGACCTGAAAATCCCCTTGTTCGTGCTGCCCCCGAAACGGCCCCAGCTTAACGGCTGCGTCGAACGCGCCAACGACACCACCCGCGTCGAGTTCTGGAACCGGTACGACGGCGACTTCACCGTCGAAGCCACCAATCGCGCCCTCGAGGACTATCAACGCTTCTATCACCAGGTCCGACCGCACCAGGCGCTCGACTTCATGACGCCCGACGAGTATCTTCGAAAAAACAAGGATAGCCCCTCCCGGTCTCATATGTGCTGAACCCGCACAAAATGTTGTTCCACCCCGCCCAATAGTAGTAACATCCCGCACCAAGTCTGCTTGCTCGTGGCCCTGACTGGTTTGCAGCACAGGAAAATCGCGGGCTGACAGGCGGCGCCGGCCCCAAAAGCCGGCAATCCCGAACTTGTGTGATTACAGTCACATGCGCTTCGGGGTGTCTTGTTTATGCTCGCATGACGAGTTGGCGGTCAGTTTGCGCAAACTGACCACGACGAAATTTGAACTTGATATCAAGGAGTAACGAAAATGGCAGTAACTGCTGAAACCAGAACCGGCCTGATCGGGCTGTCGGTGGCGATGCTGGGAAGCGCCCCGGGCACCGATCTGCTCAACGAATGGGTGGCCGCCCACGAAGACGGCATGTCGCTGGAAGACATCGCGAACCACATAGCGGGTTCCGACGCCTTCCAGGCGACCTATCCCGCCTTCCTCACCCCCGAAGAGTTCGCGGAGGACTTTCTCGGCAACGTGCTCGGCGGCAATGTGTCCGACGAAGTGATGACCGGGGCCGAAGACATCGTCGTCGGCATGCTGAACGACGGCATGACCCGCGGCGCGCTCGCGCTGGCGGTGGTAAACGCCCTGCACGACATCGCCATGACGGGCATGGACCATCCGGCCTACGGCGATCTCGGCATGGCGGCGATGGCCTTCCACAACCAGATCGAAGTGGCCGAACACTACACGCTGAACGCCCGCATGGCGGAGCACTCCGCCAGTGTGCTGGAGGGCGTCACCGCCGACGCCGACAGCGTCGCCATGGCCATCGACGCCATTGACAATCCCGTCATGGAAGACCCGATGATGGGCATGCGTTATGTCCTCACGCCGACGATCGATGTTTTCAATGGCGGCGATGGCGATGACACCTTTGTCGCCCAGCCGGAGCAGGGGGCTGACGGTCTCTTCAATGAAACCCTGAGTTCCTTCGACAGCATCGACGGCGGCGCGGGCAACGACACCATCCATGTGTTTGGCGTCAACACCGGTAGCGAACTTATCCTCGGCACCGAGGACATCCGCAATGTCGAGAACCTTGTCATCAACACCGTGGGCGGCGTGGACGCCGATTTGAGCGATTGGGAAGGGCTTGAAAGCGTTTCCCTGGAACGATTCGGCCGGGATGACGAAACCTCGGTCGAGGTCGTGGTGGATGGCGCCATGGTCAGTTCCGACAGGACTTTCCACGGCAATGTGGAAATCGTCGGCGCCGGAGGCGCTGTCGATATCGAAGCTGGCATGGGCTCAATGGTGCATATCGGTTCCGGCGGCCATACCGGGTCGGTCATGGTCAAGGGCGGCATGAGCGTCACCATCGGCAAGAATGCCGGAGGCGGGCAGTCCCAAACCGTTACCAGCGTCAGTGTTGACGGTTTGGCCCGGGATGCGGTAACGACTACGGGAGGGACAGACCCCGACACGTCGGCGGTGAAGGAAGCGGACATACCCACCGGCAACCAAGGTGTCTCACCTTCCGAGACTGCGGTGCAGTATGTGGTGTTGGATTCTGCAGCCCGTCAATTCAATCCGGTCACTGCCACTGAGGCGGCGCTAAACACGTACTACATCGCGAAGCAGGAAGGCTTGCCCGCGATCGCTGATGACCCTGACACGACTGGTGATGAAACCGCAGTTGCTGTTGAGTTGACCACAGGCCAGATTCGCGTGACCAGAGACATCATGATGGCGGACGGTTACGTTGCGGGAACGCCCGGCACGCCTTCCGGCGGCGGGCCCACCCTCAAGGTGCATTCGGACGCGATCGAAACCGTCCAGTTGCACAACACCCAGGCGGTTGTGCTGATCCAGAATGAGTCCAAGATGGCTGACGGAAAGGACATGCCGGAAGACTTGTCGATTACCGTCAACCATTACGGCTCCTTCAATACCGACGGCACTACGAAGCTGGCTGGCAAACTGTGCATCAAGGGCGCCGGTTCCGCGGAAAACATCGATATTGCAGTCGTCGGAAACTCCTATTTCCACCTGGCGTCGGACGAAGTGAAGATGCTCACCGTGGACCTCGGCGCTAATAACCTGGTGCTGGATGTCTACAAGTTCGACAATACGACCGCTTCGAACTCGCTGGCCATGCTCACCGTGAGCGGCGATGGAAAATTCACCACGGATGCGTCCGGAATGGCCAAGTTGGCCACGATCGACGCAAGCGGAAACATGGGCGCCAACACGATCACCGCGGGCGGCGCCGCGCTGGCGTCCGTCATGACCGGCGATGGAGGCGACAAGGTCATGTTGACCAGTTCCGCCTCCCCCAAGCTCGCGAGCGTCAGTTCCGGCGGCGGCGACGACATGGTCACCGTCATGGGAGCGCATCGGGGCGCCGGCCTCATGGTGGACCTGGGTGCCGGGGACGACACCTTCCACGGCGACAATGGCGGCAGCGAAAAGAGCCGCGTGGACGGCGGCGACGGCATGGACACGTTGAAGTTGACCGCCCAGGACATGGGCTACAAGGACGGCGCCACCACCAAATCCATCTTCTCGAACTTCGAGATTCTGGATGTTGGCGGCAGCGCCGAGGCGGAGTATGACATTGCGCGTCTTGGCGTCGGCACCGTGGTTGCCCGAGGCGGCACAAAAGCACAAGTGACGCTGAAGAACATGGCGGACGGCATGGGAATCACCGTGCATGGCACGAAAGGCATGGAGGAGGCTACCATGGCCGACATCGTCCATATGATGCCGGCAGAGACCCGCGTCCGATACAGCGGCGAGCTCGATGTCAATTTGCTGGCCATTGGTGGCGACAGTGATACGAAATCCGACGACGGCACCATGGGTGAAGTGAGCTTGATGCTTAAGACCGACGGCGAAATCGAAGCGCTCAATATCGACTCAAGCGCCATGGCTGGCGGCTCGAAGACATCTCCCGCGACGAACCGTCCCGGAGCGGCCAACTATCAGAACATGTTGACGCTGGATGCGGAGTCAAGCGCGAAGATAGAGGACATCTACGTCAGCGGAAACGCGATGCTTGTGATCGAGATCGATTCCAACGCCACTGCGAGCGCCCTTGGCGAACTGGACCTGATCGATGCCAGCGATAACACCGGCGGTGTGATTTTCGACGGCACAGATCCTGATCGAGACAACGGTTCAAGCTCCTTGTCCAATGCCCTCGGCGACCTGGATTTGGTGGGCGGCAGCGGCATGGACATGCTCACTGGCGGTGGACGCGCCGACGAGATCGAAGGCAACGACGGCGCGGACACGCTGAATGGCGGCGCCGGTGACGATGAATTGACCGGCGGCGCGGGTGGCGACACCTTGATTGGCGGCGATGGCGACGACATGTTCATCATCAAGGCCGTTTCCGATTCGCAGTTGAGTTTCAATAAAGGAGTTGCCATGGGCATGGACACCATCATCGATTTTGATGATGCTGGTAATGACTCCATCGTGCTGCCGAAGGCTTTGCGCGACAACTTCCAGGGATTGATCAAGGATGCTGAGGCGGACAACGTCACTGCGGCGGACTGGGTTTTCGAAACCGGTACGCTAGAGAAATTTGTCAAGGACCAAGCCAATGGCTTCTTCGAGACTACAACTCCCACAGCGGGTGATGGCTTCGGCGGTATCATCAACAAGCACTCGGTGGCGGTGGTCCATGAGAATAGTGGAGGGTCTGTTGACAATACTTGGCTGTTCATCGATATCGATGGCGACGGTGACTTGGATATGACGACCGACCATGTCATCAAGCTCATGGGAGATGTTGATCTTACATCCGCCGATTTAGTCCCAGTCCCCCCTGCTTGATCCCCCCAAACCCCGGCGGCTTCGCCGCCCTCAACCAGAACCCCCGGCTTCGGCCGGGGGTTTTGCTTTTTGGGGCGATTACCGGCAATTCTCATTTTGGCGCTCCAGCCTTCATGTCATTCCGCGCGGAGCGAAGCGAAGCCCCCCGTCATTCTGCGCGAAGCGGAGTGAAGCCCCCCCGTCATTCTGCGCGTAGCGAAGCCCCCCCCCCCCCGTCATTCTGCGCGGAGCGAAGCGCAGTCGCAGAATCTCTTTGGGGAATCCGGGAGGTTGTTCATGCCATCCCCGGCGCGACGGTTGAGACTTCGCCAAACCCCAGTCTCGATTTTCTGTCGAGCCGCTCGGGACTGCGCACGAAGCTGCGCTTCGTAAACGCTGCTTTTTGTGGGACTGGTTCATCAGATCGGGTATTCCCCGATGAGGCCGTTATGGCTTCGTTCGAACCCGTCATGAATTCGGGAGATTCTGCGACTTCGCTTCGCTCCGCGCAGAATGACGAATGGAAGGGGGATTATATAGATAGCTTGACGAGGCGAGAGGTGGGGCGAGAGGTGTTGATGTTTGATGCGGCATGATTTGCCTCTTATGCGGGAGAACGAACATGCGGACAACGCTTGATCTTGACCCGGAAGTGCTGATCGCCGCCAAAGAACTGGCGCGGAGACAGCGGAAAACCGCCGGCCAGGTCGTTTCTGAGTTGCTTCGCCGGGCATTGAACCAGCGCAAGGCTGATGCTGAAGAGACCATCAGTTACGAGTTCAAACCCTTTTCTTCCCGAGGCGGAGTCGTAACCAATGCTCTGATAGACGAGCTTCGGGAAGACACCGGCGACTGAAGAGTGAGAGCACTATTTGATGTAAACGTGCTGATTGCGCTGCTCGATTGCGACCATGTCCACCATATGGTCGCAACGGAATGGAGGGACCGGCATATCAACCATGGTTGGGGATCAGGCCCATGATGGGACACCCACTCAGATTCCACCGGAGATCCAGGCATCTATCTCCAGTTCCGCCCCGGGGCGTGGTAGTGAAGTACGATCACCTCATCTGAATCGGCACGGTATTCATAGACGACAACCCTGCCTGAAACGACGATATACCTCGCGCCATCCTCCAACGCTCTGCCCGATTGCGGAAGCGTTTCCAGCACTTTGCGCATCTCGTCCTGCAACGCATCGATGAACTCCAGCGCTTTCCTCGGGTTGTCCTGGGCGATCCAGGCGAGCATGTCGAGCAACTCGCGATGCGCGGTTTCCGAAGTCTTGATAACCGCCATGACGGCCCCTATCGGGAAATCTCACGCACATGCGCTCGAAGGCCTTCGAAATATCGGTCGTCCACAGTGAGCGTTTTGCCTTCCGCCGCTTCCGCGCGGGATTGCGAGATGCCCTCGTTCATGCGCGCCTGACGGACCAGGGCAGTGGTGACGTCGATTTCGCCGGCGACGACCTGTTGCCGCAAAGGCTCGGAAAGATAAGCCCTGGCCATGGCGGATACGTCTTCCATTGAGAACAGGGCCGCCACCAGACGCCGGTTTTTTGTGAGCGCGACCGGCTCGCGCTGCGCGGCGTCAAGGAACTGACCAAACGCGTTTTTTGCTTCAAGCGCTGACATGGTTTTCATCGTCGGGTCTCGATCAGCTGGTAGACAATATAGTTATAATAGCTGTTTTCCCACACATCCAACAGCCCGCGCCGCGACTTCGGTTTCGCCGCTTGCGGTTTGCGGCGGCGCGGGCCGATAGTCCGGCACGAGGTCGAACCGCGCCTTTACCGAGTGATGCAGCAACGGCGGATGCGTAGCGGCGGGCAGCGCGTCGTTGTTCTTGCGGACGCATACGTTTCGCAGCGCCCTGTCGTAGAGCTTGCCGAGTCCTTCGGGGCTCGTCCGCGAGACACAGGTGACGTTCGGATGCATCAGGATATCGTCCGCGTCGAGAAAGGCCACCTCCAGGTCCTCGCGCTCCTGCAATATGAGGCTCGCGAACTTTCTCGCCAGCGCGGCGCCCCTGGCTGATCGATTGAGGCGAATATTGGTGGATATGCAACGAAATGATTTTGATGGGACACCCGCTCAGCCTCGAATAGACGCAGGACCCTCCACCGTCGTACCGATAGCCCTGCTGATAATCCGGGCGGACCTCAATGGCGTCCTCGGCGAGTTGCGGGCCGAAATGACCAAAGGCGACCAGGCGATCCGCGCAGAAATGGCATTTTGAGAGCACTCGAAATTGGTGCTAGTATCAGCACCAATTAGAGTCCCGAATAGGCCGACAATGCAAATCAAATTTTCGGAAGATGTTGTTCCTCTCACGCGGATGAAGGTTAACCCCGGGCGCGTTGTGAAGCATGTCGAAGAATCGCGTCGACCCGTGCTGCTTACGAATCGGGGACGCGGCGTCGCTGTCATGCAGTCCCTGTCCGACTACGAGAACGTTGCGGATGAACTGGCGTTTCTCAAGGCGGTCGTCACCGGGCTTGCGGATGTAGAAGCCGGCCGCACAGTATCACTGCAGCAAGTCAAGAAACAATTCGGGCTTGCATAGGGGAATGCCAGGGCTTCCCATCGAACTTACTGAATCCGCGTGTTCGGATTTGGCCGCTACGGTCTCCTGGTACGAATCACAGGGAGTCCCGGAGGTTGGCGAAAGAATTGTCGCGGAGATTCTGGCTCGGGTGGAAGATCTCGGTCGTCATCCGGAATTGGGCCGAGTCGTCCCTGAATTCAACCAGCCATTTCTTCGCGAGTTGATCCACACGCCATACCGAATAATCTACCGTCACGAGCAGAACATGATTTTCGTTGTCCGTATCTGGAGACACGAGCGGTTGCTTTCGTTGAATTGAGGAATGAACGCATCTCGCAATTCCGTGCGGAAGTGTCGGAAGGTAAAACACTCACTGTAGACAACCGATGTTTCGAAGGCCTTCGAGCGCATGTGCATGAGATTTCCCGATAGGGGCCATCGTGACGGCAGTCAAGACCTCGGAAACCGTGCATCGCGAACCCGGCGGCGCAGCCGGTCGAAAAACTCCGAATCAATCACGGCATCCTGCGGCGAGGTGGCGCCGGCAAGAATCAGCCCGCGCAACCGTTGACGATCTTTGTCCTTGCGAATCAGTTCACGCACATACTCACTTGAAGTGCCATAGCCGCGAGTAGTGACGTGATCATCGACAAAACTCTTCAGCGCTTCAGGCAATGAAATATTCGAATAGACGCAGGACACCCACCACTCAGACTATGGGTGACCCATCTCCATCGCTTGTTTGGGGCCTGCCGCCTGGGTGTCCGTTTTTTCTCTCACTCACCCAGCAGTGGCCGAAGGAATACCAGCAACGCGGCGAACTGCATTGCGACGATGGTGAGTGAGGAGCCCAGGATTGTCGCTATCATCAATCTCTGCGACTTTGCGATATCCGTTTCCAGTTTCGCTTCGAGTTTTGTGAACCGCTCATTCATGTCGGAAAATTTCTTGTCCACCTTCCTGAAGCCCTCTTTCAGTTCGATGAGGTCTCCTTTGAGTTCGATGAAACTCCCCGTCAGGCTGTTGAAATCCTCCTTCGCCTTGCCGAAGCGCAGGTCAAGCTCCGCGGTCAGTTTCTCGTTGGTAACCAGGGTTCCCATGGTGTCGCTCATGACTTCGACGATAGCGTCCGCCTGCCGCTCGGGCATGTCGGAATCTTGAAGTTTACGATATACGGCGTGTGTGTCAAAGGCTTGATCCATGATTTCCTTCCTCTACAGGCTGTGGTTGCAGTGGCGCCGGTTGCCCCGAGCGCTTGCATGGGCACAAAGGATAGGAAAGATTTTCAAAAATGCTGTATTTCGGGGGAAAAAAGCAAAGACCCGGAAGGGCGCAGCGCGGGATCCTGGGGCTCTTCAGCGTCCCCGGCATCGTCGGCGGAATTGTCCAGGATGATGGTTTCCAACTTGTTGTAAAGCCGCAGATAAACGGATTCCGTGGTCGCCCTGTTGTCGAGGTACATCGCCCAGTTGGCGGTGGTCTGGGCTGCAAACAGCGCAAAAATCAGATACATGAAGTTCCATGGGTCCCGTCTCAGCCAGGGAACTTTTTGCGGCGAAAATTACGCGTTTCCAGAAAGATTGTCCCAGACTTTGGCCGAGAGGCGCCGGGCGGGCCGGCGCCGAGGGACACCAGCCGATCTGGTGACAAACGTGGAGTCCACATGGAAACTTGCGATATACTGACTGCCACCCAGCAACTTGAAGAGTCCGGCATGGATCGATCCGAAGCTGAATCCGTCGTCCGAACCGTTCAATCCATGGTGGCCCCGCTGGCCACCGATGCCAAGCTCGAAGCCTTTCGGGGCGAGGTGAAGTCCGAATTCAAATCCGTTCGGAGCGAAATGGAGTCCGAGTCCAAGCTTGTGCGGAAGGAACTCGAAGCCACGGAGCACAAGCTCACCGCGAAAATGCATGCACTGGCGACAACGCAGACCTGGCGGCTGGTCGGCGCCGTGTTCCTGATCAACAGCATATTTTTCACCCTGCAGCAGGTGTACGGATGATTGGGAAGCGTCGGTCCTGACCCGGCAGGCATGCCGCACCGCGCGCCCTCGATAATCTCCCCGTTTTCCAGACATTTCCGGCAACCTGTGAAACTTCCCCCGCCTGCGAGTGATCATTCCGGAAACCGGCCCCATGTGCATGATCCCGCCTCCCGTCGCCATACACCGGAGGAGTTTGCCGACAGGCTACAGCGGCTATTGCGGTCGCGGCGCTTCGGGGTCCAGGTAAAGCACCCTCTCGATATCGCCTAGTCGAGTCTCCACCCGTGCCATTCGCTCGCCCAGGAGCCTGCGCCGTAGGAATTCGCGAAAGCGAAAATTCGCTATCGGCGCGCCCCCGGCCGGTCGATTGAGGCGAATATTGGTGGATATGCAACGAAATCGAGCGGCCAGGGGCGTGGACGGGAGCGGATTTGCAGCCGTGAATTCCCACGGCGCAGGCTCCTAGTTTGGATGGTGTTGGGATTTCCCGGAATCACAATAACCCGCCCCGGCCCTGATCTTCGGCTCCGCGGGCGTCGACCGGATCAGCGGCCGCCGCAAGGAACAAGCCAATCAGGTTTTCAGATACAAAGTAGTTGTTCCTTCCATGCCTGCGCTTGGAGACAAAATCGTGATCGGCAAGCGTATTCAGATACCTCGCGGCGGTTGGGCGGGATACGCGC
>JAJDVS010000086.1 GCA_022825945.1 Pseudomonadales bacterium | reverse complement strand
TTGCCCGAAAATCGCGGTGAACATCCCGAAAACGGACAAAGCGACCCGGATTTCGTCAGACCGAAACCATCATGCACGGACAGAGCCCGAAAACGACGGATTCAGGGCCAAATTCATCCACTCGTGCAACATCCGGGATAGCCAGGTCATCAAAAGTCAAGTCGAATCTAGCTTGAACTTGGCAGTTTCCCTGGGCGTGAGCGGTACGCCAACATTTCTTATTGGAAAGTTGGATAAAGAAGAAAGATTAGTTGATGGCGTTCTATTGAGAGGAGCAAGGCCATTTTCGTCTTTTCAGGAAATAGTTTCTTTGCTCCGGTTCTAAGTATTCTCTGAAAAACTCCATCCGTGGAGTTTTTCATTATCGCATTTCCATGTGCCTTAGGGAAGCTCTGGCTTGATCAGAGCTTCCCTAAGGGACGCCCAGCCATCCCTTGTGGCGTGCGGACGAACGAAACGGTGCGGGAGAATTTGAAGCATCTGTACGGCATTGCGGACGCGCCCTGCGACACGGCGTTGCGAGAGCGGCTGGACGAGGTTGACCCTGTGGCGCTGCGAGGCGCGTTCAAGCGGGTGTTCGCCTTGCTGCAGCGGGGCAAGGGTCTGGAGGGCTTCACCTGGCTGGACCATTATCTGCTGTCGGTGGACGGTACGGGGTATTTTTCCTCGTCTCGGGTGCATTGCAAGCATTGTTGCGGGAAGCGTCACCGGAACGGGCGGGTGACGTATTACCACCAGATGCTGGGCGTGGTGCATCCGGAACGGCGGGAGGTGTTTCCGTTGGCGCCGGAGGTGATCGGGAAGGCGGACGGGGCCGGAAAGAACGACTGCGAGCGCAACCCCTCGAGGCGGCTTCTTTCGCATGTGCGGCGGGAGCATCCCCACCTGAAGCTGCTGGTGGTGGAGGACGCGCTGGCGTCGAACGGGCCACACATCGGGCTGCCGCAGTCGCTGGACATGCGTTTTGTGCTGGGCGTGAAGCCGGATGGTCACAAGCATCTGTTCGATTGGGTGGATGCCACGCCGGGCACGGGAAGCTTCGAGACGATCGGCAATGACGGTGTGACGCGCCGGTACCGCTATCTCAACGGTGCTCCGCCGAACGAGGCGCACTTCGACCTGGAGGTGAACTTCCTCGAATGCCGGGAAACCCGTCCCGGCGGGAAGGAGCAGCGCTTTGACGTTCTCGGCATAGCCATAGAAAGCCGCATGATGCAGCGGAGTTCGGCCTCTATCGTCCCTGATGTTAGGATCCGCACCTTTGAACAAAAGGCTGTCATGCCCCAAATTGAGGGCTGCGAGATGTATAGGTGCCGAGTTCACGTCACGAGTCCTGTTCATTCCTGCCCCCTTCGGAGTGCTTAAGCCGTCCGGCAAGGCGACTTAGTAGGGCAGATCAAATCTGACGTACGACAGATTGGTCATGCAGCATGCTCGGCGCGGCGGGCTTCGGCTACCTCCCAGGCGGCCTGCATCCGGGACCATACCTCTGCGGTACTCCAACCCAGGTTTTCCAGCCGCACCGCAAGGGTGGCCGACAGTCGCACCTTTCCTGCGAGCACACGGTTGAGTTGAGATGTGGACGCGCCGAGCAGCGCCGCGGTTTCAGCGATGGTCTTGTCGTTGCCCCTCATCCATTCGCGCAAGACCTCGCCGGGATGCGCCGGAAGTTGCAAGTTAGGATTGTTCATGGTCGTTGTCTCAATGGTAATCGACGAGGTCGACATCAATTGCCTCGCTATTCTCGAAGCGGAACACGATCCGCCAATTGCCTGTAATACGCACGCTCCAGAACCCGCCCAGATCGCCCTTTAGCTGATGCGGCCGCCATCCCGGATTGCCGCGCAAGCCCTCTGGCCCGGGCGATTGCGACAGCACAGTGAGGACAAGCTTGATGCGAGGCAGCATGGCAGCGTCCAACCCGGTTCTGACGCTTCCATCCGACGTCCAAAACCGCCGTAGCGCCTTATGGCGTATCCTCATTATGCAATCGTATCGCAGAGCGACACACTGCGGCAATGGATTTGCCAGAATTTCTCATTTGATCATCGAAGCCCAGGTCCATGGGCTCCGCAAAGTGTAAGAGTCCGCGGGCGGGAGCGCCTTTTCGCGTCGTCGAGGAGGGGCGTCACAGGGATGTTGGGAGGGACACCCAGCCATCCCTTGCGGCCCGGCGTCACCACCTGGACAACTAAGCATTATCCAAGCCAATCACCTGCGCGCCGGATACAGATTCGAAAAAGTGCGCACGTTATTACCTGAATCTGCTTTCGATTTGCTTACGAAACTGTAGGAATTTTTTGCAATGTAATGTATATCAGTAGGTTAGGTTACATGAGCATATGGGTGCCTTCATGCGTAGCCGGAACGGCGCCAGGCTGTGCTTGGCGGCTGGACCGTATTCACGACGTCCGCTGCACCCTTTCCCAGGCCGACGGGGACGAATCGAAACCACTGACGCAATGTTCCGATTGTGACAATCCCGGGTTTGCTGTACTTTTCGGGGAGTGGCGAGAATCAACAATGGAGCCGGTATGACCGTGCGAGCTTCCGCTTCCCGGCGGAGTTTTCTCAAGAGTTCCGCCGCGCTGGCCGGCGCTTCCCTGTTCTCTGGCTGCGAGACGGCCGCGCCTCCCCGCCTCGCTACCCACAGCCAGTTTCCCACGCTTCATCCCGAACACAATGAGCGCACCCGGGGCTGGCTGCGCTTCCTGTGGCAGAAAGCCACCACAGCCGACGACTGGAGCTACGGCGGCGAGGAGCCGCATCCCTGGTGGGACCAGTACACCAGTCCGCCGCTGCTCAGCTATCCGCGCTTCGACCTGTCGAACTCCAGCTACGCATTGCTGCTGATGGCGGACCAGACCCCCGCCTGGCGCGAGGTCTATACCCGCATTCTCGATGAACTCGCCACCCGCCACACCACCTTCTGGGCCGCCATCGACTGGAACACCTTCATCGGGCCAAGCCCCGACCGGCGAAACTACCCCGATTCCCTGCTGCGGCAATGGCCCGAGCGTGTGCGCGGCAATTACGACGCGCCGGGCTGGACCGCCAATGGCGTGGAACCCTGGGGGCTCGACCCGGACCCCATCGGCGCCACCGGCAACCTGTTCTTCCGCGGCTGGCTCAATCTCCTGCTGAGCATCTACAAATACGTTTCCGGCGACGACAAATGGGAGCAGCCCTGGCTGGTGGCGGGCTACGAGAATGAACATTTCGAGTGGACCCAGCCCAGGATCGTCGACTATCTGCGCCAGCAATACACCGACCAGCCCGAAGGCCCACACTGCGAAAACACCAAGATCTGGCCCTTCTGCAATTCCGCCGCGGGCCTGGGCCTGTATCTTTCGGACCGCATCGGCGGCCAGGCCTCCCACGGCGTCTTCGAGAACTGGGTGGAGTTCTGCCGCGACAATTACATGGGCATCAATGATCGCAACCAGATCGAATGGATGACCCTGTATTACGACCCCCTGGAAGAATTCAAGGTGAATGCGCCCGGTACGGCGGGCGCCGGCGCCGGGGTCGCCATGCATCTGCTGCCACAGTCGCCCGAACTCGCCACGCAAATCTATGATGCCGCGGCGGAATCCCTGGGCTGGCGCGACCCGCGCAGGGAGATTGCCGCCAATAGCGCAGGCCTCATCATGGCCAGGGCGCTGGGGGACAATACCGTCATCGAGCGGCTGACCGCGGCTGCGGAGCGGCAGTTCGAGCCACGCTGGTTCGGCGACCGGATGGACCGCTTCGGCTGGTGGTTCAATCTGGACGAGACCTGGCCCAGGGGCCAGCAAAGCGCCCAGATGATGATCAACGAAATCGGCGAAGGCGACTGGATTACGGCCTTCCAGGCGAATCATCTCGACAAGTACGCCGCACCCACGGTGGAAGGCGTCGACTTCCCGAATCTTGGCGTATCCCAGGCGTGGAACGACAAGGACAGCGGCGTGCTTTTCGTATCCACCTATGCCGCCGACTCGTCCCGCCGCGGCGAAGCGACGAGCTACCGCATCAACAACTTGCCAGACGCCTCCTCGGCGGTGGTGCTGCAGGACGGCGAAACGCTGGCAGTGGAAACGCTCGACGCCGGCAGCATTCGCATCACCAGCGATATCGATCATCACCGCCTGCAAATCTACACCGGCTGGTTCGGCCAGCGGACCGCGCGGCGGCCCGATGCTGCGCCCGCGGCGGTCGCGGGGTCCAGCCTGGCGCGCAAGAGCGCCGGGGAAAATGCGAAGACTGCCGAGGCGGTGATGCTGAGCGGGGCGGGAAAATGCCCTTGTTGCATGGGCGCCGCCTGATTGCGTTCGTTGGCTTTGGCATGGCAGAATCGCCCTCCCTGAACCTGCCCGATAATGGAGGATGCCCCGATGTTGAAACGCGCTGTCCTGATGTTGCTCCCCGCAAGCCTGCTTGCCGTTGGCCTGTCCGCGGGGGCCCAGTCTTTCTCCCTGGAAGAACTGATCGCCGGCGACCACCGCAGCGAAGCCAATATCGCTCGCAACGAATTCCGCAATCCAGTGGAAACACTGGAGTTTTTCGGCCTTGAGCCCGATATGACCGTAATTGAGATTCACCCGGCCGGAGGCTGGTACACCGAAGTCATCGCACCTTACTTGCGAGATCAGGGCCGATTCTACGCCGCCCATTTTTCACCGAATTCCGCAGCGGGTTTCCAGGCCCGAAGCCTGGCCGGCTTTGAGGAAAAAATGGTCGCCAATCCGGACCTGTACAGTCATGTGACCATTCGCCATCTGCTGCCCCCTCACGAGATGGCGATTGCGCCGCCGGAAAGCGCCGACCTGGCGATGACTTTCCGCAATGTGCACAACTGGATCATGGCCGGGCAGGAACATGAGTTCTTCCAGGCCTTCTATGCGGCGCTGAAGCCCGGCGGCGTGCTCGGCGTCGTGGAACACCGCGCCCTGCCTGACGCCGGCATGGATGTCATGGAAACCTCGGGTTACGTCACTGAAGCCTACGTCAAGGAAGTCGCGGCTGCGGTCGGATTCGAGTTTGTCGAGTCTTCCGAAGTCAATGCCAACCCGAATGACCCCACGGTGCATCCCGAAGGCGTCTGGACGCTGCCTCCCTCCTATCGACTCGGCGACGTGGACCGGGAGAAGTACGCCGCCATCGGCGAAAGCGACCGCATGACGCTGAAGTTCGTCAAGCCGGCAAACTGAGACAGCGCGGGAATCGATACGCGCCTGGATACATTCCAGGCGCGTTTTCGTTTCCGGCGGGAGTATGAACAATTCACGCCCGGACCCGCTCCGGGCGCGTTGCTGCCTTCAATGGGGAGCAGGAAAGTGAAACTCGAATACCATTTCGACTTTGCCAGCCCGAACTGCTACTACTCGCACAAGGTCATTCCCGCCATCGAGCAGCGCACCGGGGAGAAATTCGACTACGTGCCGATTCTCCTCGGCGGCGTATTCAAGCTGACCGGCAACCGTTCTCCCATGGAGCAGTTCGCCGGCGTCCGCAACAAGTCCGAATACCAGGCCATCGAGACCGGGCGCTTCGCGCGCAGGCACGGCATTGCCGATTTCCGCATGAATCCGCATTTCCCGGTCAATACCCTGCAACTGATGCGGGGCGCGGTCTTTGCCAGAAGTCAGGACTGTTTCGGACGCTATG
The DNA here is from genome assembly GCA_022825945.1 of Pseudomonadales bacterium. GTDB lineage: Bacteria > Pseudomonadota > Gammaproteobacteria > Pseudomonadales > Pseudohongiellaceae > UBA9145. The sequence continues at coordinate 9,120 of JAJDVS010000086.1, read as the reverse complement.
TGGATGCGGTTTTCGCCTGCATGTGGGAGCAGGAACGCAACATGGCGGACCCGGAAGTGATCGCTGGGGCGCTGGCTGATGCGGGACTTCCCGCCGGCGAAATCATGGCGGGAACCCAGGACCCGGCCATCAAGCAGATGCTGATCGACAATACCGTCTCGTCAGTGGAGCGTGGCTGCTTCGGCGCGCCCACGTTCTTCGTCAATGACGGAATCTTTTTCGGCAAGGACCGGCTCCGCGAAGTGGAAGACGAGATTCGATCATCAAGCGCTTGACTAAACCTCCTCCCCCGTCATTCTGCGCGTAGCGAAGCGGAGTCGCAGAATCTTTCGCCAAATGGCACAGGGCCAAATGCATGAGATTCTGCGACTACGCGCAGAATGACACTCTGTGGCGTGGAGCTATGCTTCGCCACTGCGGTCACAATCCTTCACCTGCTCTGCATCGGCCAGCAATTCGCGCAGGGGCCCGAACAAATCAGCGTTGGCTATTACGATATCCTCATTGTGAAACTCCGGGTGGGCGCCCGGCGGCAAATCGGAGAAATGGCCATAGCTGGCGCCGGCTTCCCGGGCGATCAGGCCGGCGGCGGCGAAGTCCCACAGGCTGAGGGTTTCATAAAAGCCGTCAAGCCGGCCGCAGGCCACCCAGCAGATGTCCAGCGCCGCTGAACCCAGGCGGCGAATATCGGCGCAGTTGTGCAAGACCGCATCGAACCTGCGAATCAATGGTTCGAGGCCGTTTTTCCGGTAGGGAAATCCGGTTGCGATGAGCGCCCGTCGCAATTCGGTTTCGCCGCTTGCTCTGATGGGTTCGCCGTTCAGGTATGCGCCCTGGCCTCGCAGCGCGCTGAACATTTCGTCGGTGAAAGGATTGTAGACTGCTCCCAGTTCCATCCGGCCCTGATTTGCCAAGGCTATGGAAACTGCGGATTGGCGGTGACCGTGGGCGAAATTGACGGTGCCGTCGATGGGGTCGACAATCCAGACCGGCTGCGGCGACTGATGCACATCGGCCAGATCGGGCGAGGATTCTTCGGACAGGATCCGGTGCGCCGGGAAGGCCTGGCTGATTCGCCCGCAGATCAGCAAGTCGGCCTTGAGGTCGGCTTCGGTGACGAGTTCCCTGCCCTGCTTGAATTCCCGATTCAGGCCGGCCCGTTGCTGTTCTTCAACAATCAGGCCACCCGCCTCCCTGGCCACGCTCCGGGCAAGGTCCAACCATTTTTTCATCGGTCTGCCCGTGTTTCCTGTGTGTGGCGCGGAGCGCTGCCCCCCGCCTGTCATTCTGCGCGTAGTCGTAGAATGACAGGCGGCCTGCCATGCGCTAACTTGGGCCGGCATTATAACCGCGCTCCCTGGAGTCTGAATGAATCAGAACAGGACCATGCTTTGCGGCTGGGGCCGCTATCCCCGGATGGAAGCCCGATCGTCGGCGCCAGCCAATGTGGAAGAGTTGCAATCCCTGCTCCGGAACGATACAGCCGACTCTTGCATTGTCCGCGGCAGCGGTTTGAGCTATGGCGACAGCTCGCTGGCGGCTGATGTCATCGGCGGCAGCGGGTTGCGGCAAACCTGGAAGCTGGATGAGGAGACCGGCCTGCTGCGCGTGGCCGCCGGTTTCAGCCTGCGTGAAATCCTCAGCGAAATCGTTGCCAAAGGCTGGTTCCTTCCGGTACTGCCGGGAACCTCCCTGGTGAGCCTCGGCGGGGCGATAGCAGCGGACGTGCATGGCAAGAACCACCATCGCGACGGCAGTTTCTGCGAGCGCCTGGGCGAACTGCAGATCATGCTGGCCAACGGGGAGGTGGTGACCTGCGGCCCGGACGAACGCCCCGAACTGTTCCGGGCAAGCTGCGGCGGCATGGGCCTGACCGGAATCATTCTCGAAGCCGAACTGCAACTGGCCCGGATTTCCAGCGCCTCCATGCTGAGCGCCTCGCTTCCCGCGGCGAATCTCGGACAATGTTTCGACTTGCTTGAGGAACACGGCGGCGTCCATTACTCGGTGGCCTGGCTGGATTGCCTCGCCAGAGGCGCACGCATGGGCCGCGGCGCGGTTTTTCTGGCCGAACACGCAGCTGACGGCGAACTGCGCTTTCGCAGCCGCAACACGATGGGTGTCCCATTCGCAATGCCGGGGATGGTGCTCAATCGCCACAGCCTTGCCTGGTTCAACTCCATCTATTTCCACTGGCAACGACTCCGGGCAGGCAACAAACGCGTCGGGCACAACGCCTGCTTCTTCCCACTCGACGGCATCCGCAACTGGAATCTGCTGTACGGCCGGGCAGGCTTCCTGCAATACCAGTTCGTGCTGCCCGGCGACGCCGCCAGGGAAGGCATCCGGTTGGTTCTGGAACGCGTGACCGATGCGGGCAAGGGTTCGTTTCTGTCGGTGCTGAAAAAAATGGGGCCGGCCAATGGCAATCTGCTTTCCTTCCCGCTCAGCGGCTATACTCTCGCGCTGGACTTCAAACACGAAGCCTCGCTGTTCCCGCTTCTCGATGAACTCGACGCCATGGTGCTCGACCATGGCGGGCGGATCTATCTGGCCAAGGACGCCCGCATGAGTGAGACCGTTTTCAGAAAAAGCTACCCGGATTGGGAACGCTTCCTTGAAATCAAACGGCGGGTTGACCCGGAATTCCGATTCCGCTCGGCCCAGTCCGACCGCATCGGCCTCACGGGAGCCGCTCTGTGAACATCCTGATCTTCGGCGCCACATCGGCAATCGCGGGTGCCGTCGCCCAGCGCTACGCCAGCGCCGGCAATCGCTTCGCGCTCGTTGCGCGCAATGAAGCCGGACTGGCAGCGTTGTGCCGGCGGCTGACCGAGGCCGGCGCAGACTCGGCGGAGCCGGTACTCGCCGATCTTGCGGTGCTGGGGGACTCGAGCAAACCGGCGACGCATGATGAACTGATCGAACAGGCGATCTCCCATTTGCCGGGCATCGACCTGGTGCTGGTATGCCACGGCGCATTGCCGGACCAGGAAGCTTGCGAAACGGATTTCAAGGCGGCGCTTGAGGCCTTGGACAGCAACGGCCTGAGTACTATCGCCCTGTTGACCGCGCTGGCGCCAAGAATGATGGCCCAGGGTCATGGCACGATCGCGGTAATCACTTCCGTGGCGGGCGACCGGGGGCGCCGCTCGAACTACGTTTACGGTTGCGCCAAGGCAATGGTTTCCGCATATCTGCAGGGACTGCGCGGCAAACTCCACAGCGCCGGTGTCCACCTGATCGACATCCGCCCCGGACTCGTCGATTCCCCCATGACCGCGCATCTCAAGAAAGGTCCCCTGTTCGCCGCCCCGGACCGCGTCGCCGCCGGCATCGTCCACGCCGTGGCCCGCAAACGCCACACCGCCTATGCCCCCGCCTGGTGGAGGCCCATCCTGTGGGCCGTAAAATTGATCCCTGACAGCATTTTCAAACGGCTGAAGTTTTGAGTCATGCCTGTGCGCCGTTCCGGCCGCGCACGAAGCTGCGCTTCGAAAACGCTTGTCTCCACTCCTGGAATTTTTCATTATCGCAAAACAAGAGTGTGGTTTTGTTTTGCTCCCGAATTCAATGGCTTACGCCATGGAATCCGACGGCACTTGCATGTGCCACAGGGAAGCCCTGACTTACAGGGCTTCCCTATTCCTGCTTGAATCTACGGATGTCCCGGCGTTGTTTTTTGGTGGGGCGGCTGGCGGGGGGCCAGTGGGCGGGTTGTGACTTGCGGCGGGCGGCCCGCTCTTCACGCTGGCGGATGCTCTCTTCGGTTTCGCGGTAGAGCAATTGGGCTTCGGACGCAGGGCGACGGTCGTTGCGGACGCCTTCGACGATGACCGTGCGCTCATGGTCGCCCTGTTGCAGGCGGATGGTCATGCCCGGCTCAACATGCTTGCCGGGTTTGGCGCGAAAGCCTTCGCAGCGCACCTTGCCGCCTTCGATGGCCTGGCGGGCAATGGCCCGGGTCCTGTAGAAGCGCGCGGCCCAGAGCCATTTGTCGAGGCGCACCCGGGTTTCTGCCTGACTTGTGGTGCGGTTCATGGCGCGGGCTCCGGTTCGTTCTGGCTGCGGACCTTCCCCCCGAGCCCGGGGAGCAAGTCGGCAAAATCCCCCACCATGGGGAATTCGTCGTGGGTCAGGGCGGGCCGGCGGCTGTCGGGTTTGCGGATGCCATAGACATGGGCGACGCCTTCCTGCCGCGCCCGGCGCAATACGGGAAGGGAATCGTCGAAGAGGATTGCGCGGGATGTATCCAAGGGTTCGAGTTGCCGCAACTTTTCCCAGAAGCCGTGTCCTTCCTTCGCAAGATGCAACTGGTGGCTGCTGATGCAGCGGTGGAAATAGGCCGCGATATCGGCGTTGTTCATCTTGATTTCGAGGCTCGCCGGGTGGGCATTGGTGATGAGGAGCATGCGCTTGCCGGCGTCCCACAGGGCGCGCAGCAGTCTTTCCACATTGGGGCGCAGGCTGATCTTGCCGGTGATGGTTCGCTTGAGCGCGGCGATTTCCAGGTCAAGCTCCCGGGCCCAGAAATCAAGGCAATACCAGTCAAGGGTGCCGTATACTTCGTCGGTTTTCTGCTGTACCAGGGCCAGGGCGTCCTCGCGGCTGAGGCCATGGCGGGCGCTGTAGGCCTGCGGCACGAGTTCGCGCCAGAAGTAGTTGTCGAAATGCAGGTCAAGCAAGGTACCGTCCATGTCGAACAGGATGGTGTCTATGTGCTTCCAGGGAGGAATGGGCGCCGGCATGAAAAATTCCCGTCCAGTCGCAGGGCATGGCTCTGCGCCGTTCCGGCCTAGGAGCCTGCGCCACAGGAATTCACGGCTGCAAGTCCGCTCTCATCCGCGCCCCTGGCCGCTCGATTTCGTTGCATATCCACCAATATTCTCCTCAACCGACCGGCCAGGGGCGCGGCGATAGCGAATTTTCGCTTTCGCGAATTCCTAAGGCGCAGGCTTCCAGCTCGAAGCTGCGCTTCGAAAACGCTTGCCTCCACCCCTGGGATTTTTCATTATCGCAAAACAACGGCGTGGTTTTGTTTGCTTACGCTGCGTATCCAGTGCCGGCACGAGGGTAAATGACCGACAGGAAAAAGCAAGGCCACGGTACCAGAATCCAGCCCCAGAAGCCTGCGCCACAGGAAATTGACCTGAACTCGGGAATGACAATGTTGGGAACGATTGAGGCCATTGCCCGGAGGGCCGGGGCGGCGATCATGGAAGTCTATCGATCCGCAGGCGGCATGGAGGTGCAATACAAGGAAGATGATTCGCCCCTCACCGAGGCGGACCGGCAGGCAAACGCCATTATCACCGAAGCCCTGGAGAGGCTGGAGCCGCGCCTGCCGGTGCTTTCGGAAGAATCGATGCTGCCCGACTTTGCCGAACGCAGGCAATGGCGCAGCTACTGGCTGGTGGACCCGCTCGACGGCACCAGGGAGTTCGTCAAGCGCAATGGCGAGTTTACCGTGAATATCGCCCGGGTCAATGAAGGCGTGGCCGAACTCGGCGTGGTACACGTGCCGGTGAGCGGCACAAGTTATCTGGGAGATACTGCCAGCGGCGCGTTCTGCCAGAAGGCCGGGGAATTGCCCGTGCCGATTCAGGTACGGAAGATTTCCGAGCCGGGCATGAGCGACTCCCGTCGCGAGTTGCTGAAAATAGTGGCAAGCCGCAGCCATCTGGATTCCCATCTGGGATCCCTGCGCAAGCGGCTTGAGGCAGAATTCGGCGAGGTGGAACTGGTCAATATGGGCAGTTCCCTGAAGATCTGCCTGATTGCCGAGGGCAAGGCCGACATCTATCCTCGCCTTGCGCCCACCTCGGAATGGGATACCGCCGCCGCCCATGCCGTGCTGACAGCCGCCGGCGGCGAAATCACCGATACCCGCTTCGCCTCCCTGCGCTACAACAGCAAGGAAGGCTTGCTCAACCCACACTTTCTGGCGGTGGGGGACCGGTCACAACCATGGCGGAAAATCCTTGGAGAGATATTTGATCCAGCGGCGGCAAATTAGGGAAGCTCTGATCAAGTCAGAGCTTCGAGAATGCTTAGGGAAGCTCTGATTAAGTCAGAGCTTCCCTGCGGCACATGGAAGTGCCGCCGAATTCGATGGGTGAAGGCAAGCGTTTTCGAAGCGCAGCTTCGAGCGCGGCCGCAACGGTACGGAGCTATGCTCCGTGACTGGAGTAAGCCATTGAATACGCGAGCAAAACAAAACCACGCTTTTGTTTTGCGATAATGAAAAACTCCACGGATGGAGTTTTTCAGAGAATACCCAGGAGCCTGCGCTACAGGAATTCGCGAAAGCGAAAATTCGCTATCGTCGCGCCCCTGGCCGGTCGATTGAGGCGAATATTGGTGGATATGCAACGAAATCGAGCGGCCAGGGATGTGGATGAGAGCGGATTTGCCGCCTTGAACTCCGCTTCCGTTGTCCGGCGCGAAGTTACAGGATCTCCCCACAGGACAGGTGGCACGGTACGGTCTTTACCGCAGTCCCGGTCTGGCGTATCCTGCGTGGTATGTCTGGAGTGGTGGACAAGGGAAACAGGATATGACCGAATCATCCGACCCGCTGGCCGTGCAGTTGGCCCGCCTGGAGGAACGAATGAAGACCATGCAGGCCGAATACAAGACCGACATTGCCCGCCTTGCCGAGGATGCGGCCAAGCGTGATGCTGAAGCCGCCAAGCGCGATGCCGAAGCCGCCAAGCGGGAAACCCGCCTGATTCTTGCGATGGCGGGGTTTATTGCCGTAGCGGTGGCTATCCTGAGTTTTACCGGGTAATCAAGACCGGAGTCTTCCTGCGACGACAAGCGGTTCGGGGTACTCGAACAAAGGTCCTGCATCGAAAGGTGCAGGGCCTTTCTCATGTTTGACAAGGCGCCACAAACGAATTCGCACAAAATTCTTTCCAGAAGTTGCGCATCGCGTGAAATCCCGTCCCGGTTGCGGCGGTGCGGGGATTTGGAGTAAAGTCCGCGCAGCCTGGCCCGACGGGCTCAGGGGAAAATCCCAATAACTCCGTACCGGGGGGCTTGACAATGCAAACGAGCGAGCAAGACTGTATTACGAACGAACCTGATCGTCCTTCCTTGCCCGAATTCCGCCTTTCCACCTCCTGGCGCCACTGTCCAGGGCGACCTGCCTCCCAAACCGAACCCTCCGCTTCCGGGCAAATTACATGAGCGCCGTAGCCGAAGCTCTACGCGCAGCCCAACGCCTGCGGCGCGGTCCATTGGCGGCCCTGCTTGGCCTGCCGCTGCTGCTCGCCCTCGCCGCCCCGGCCGCCGCGCAGGAGGGCCGGGCGATCCCGGAAATCAGTATCCACCGCCAGGGCACGTTGGTGCCCGGGCAAGGCATGAGCTACGCGGTGGTCGAGGGGAACCCGGCGAGCTTCCTGGTGACGGTGAGCACGGACTGGCGCGCGCCCAAGCCGCTGACGGTCACCCTCGACGTCTCCGAGGACACGGGAGCGCATCGGAACTACGTGGCAACAGCTGACGAGGGCCGGAAGACGATGACCATCGACCCCTGGGCGGATGGCGCTTCGAAGCTCTACGAAGTCATGACGCTAGACGGCAGTGGGCACCTCCCGGACGGCGCCGTCACGGTGGAGCTGATACCCTCGAACGACTATACGGTGTCGAAGGGCTACTCCCGGGCGACGGTGGAAGTGATCGACAACGACAAGCCCCAGAGCCTGATCCTCCGGTCCAGCACCCCGATGTTCGGCGGGCTGACGATGGCCGAGGGCGGCGGGGGCGGCTACACGGTGCGTCTCGCAAGCCGGCCCACAGGCTCCGTGACCGTTTCGGTGACGGCGCGCGACGACGGGGACGGGGACGGGGACTGGAGCAACGTCAGGGTAAAGAGCCAGAGCCAGATGCAGAGCCTGAGCGAGAGCCAGATCCTGAGCCTGACCTTCACCCAGGACGACTGGCACATACCGCAGCGGATCGACGTTTTTTCGCAAAGCGACGCCGACGAGAACAACGACCGCTTCTCGCTGGTGCACACGGCCTCGGGCGGCGGCTACGGTGGTATCAGCGACTACATGCGGGTCGGCGTGGTCGAACGCGAAGATACACCGCCCCCAACCGACGAGTACGTCCCGGGCGACTGGGCGCTCAAGCCACCCGGCCTTGCCGCCGGCGCCAGGTTCCGGTTGTTGTTCCTGACCGGGACGAAGACCGCGACCAACAGCACTATCGTCTACTACAACGACTTCGTGCAGACCGAGGCCGCGGGTGGCCACGCAGCCATTCAGTCCTACAGCAACCAGTTCAAGGTGGTTGGCTCGAACGCCTCGGTCAGTGCCCGCGACAACACCAAGACCACCGGCGCCGGCGCCGGCATAGCCATCTATTGGCTGAACGGGGACAAGGTCGCGGACGACTACAACGATTTCTGGGACGGTTCCTGGGACGCGCAGATGGCAAGCGACACCCGCGGCGCCGATGGTGTGGCCATACCCAGTGCCCTCAGGCACTGGACCGGCACCCAAACGGACGGCAGCATCCATTCCAATTCGCTGGGGTCAAGCAATGTCAGCTACGGTGAGTGGGGCTCGAGCACGAATCCGATCAGTAACGGAACGGCGAGCGGTATCAGCGGGCGCCGGATGCTGGCCCTGTCACCGTTGTTCGAGGTCTCGTCGGGTAGCAGTCTCCTCGACAGCGATTCCATCGGCCTTGACGATTCCACGGACAACGTAGAGGACGATGGGGACACGGACACCGACAATGCACCGAAACTGGCTGATTACAGCGGACTGAAGGCCAAGGTGCGAACCTGGGCCGGGGAACAGGACGCGAGCAGCGACCATGCCCAGCGCTGGAACCGCGTGTTGGCCGCCCTGGGCGATCGGGACGCCATCGACGACGGCTACAGCCCCATGACCGCCGCGGAGGCCCAGACCCACGCGGACAAGGGCTGGACGCGCTGGGACGAAGTTGTTGCAGCCTTGACCGAATTGGAATCCAGGGCGGCCGCGGAAGCCCAGGCCGAACCCGAGCCCGAGCCACCGCCGCCCGATCCCGAACTGAGCCTGTCGGCCGGCTCCGCCGTGGACGAGGGCGCGAGCGCGTCGTTCACGATCCACGCCGACGCCGCCC
>JAJDVS010000013.1 GCA_022825945.1 Pseudomonadales bacterium | reverse complement strand
GCCTTGTCGTTCCCGGCACCGGCATCATTCTCGACAACCAGATGCGCAATTTCTCGATTCGCGATCCCGACGTACACGCAAATCGCATGGAACCCGGCAAGCGGGTCGTTTCGACGATGACGCCGACCATGGTGTTCGACGGGGACGACCGGCTTTTTCTCGTCACCGGCACCCCCGGGGGCAGCCGCATCCACAACGTCATATTGCAACTCATCGTCAATACCGTGGACTATGGCATGAATATCGCCGAAGCGACCCATGCGCCGCGCATCTACCAGGCCTGGCGGGAGCCGGAACTCGGCGTCGAACGTGGCGTCGGCGCCGACAGCCTGCGCCTGCTCGAAGCCATGGGCCATGAGATCGAAATCCAGCAGACCATGGGCAGCACGCAATCGATCATGTTGAGCGAAGGCCTGCTATACGGTGCCGCCGATCCGCGCCGCCCCGGCGCCGCGGCGCTGGGGATCGACTGAGGGAATTTGGCGAGCAGGCTTACTGCATCGGCGAGTAGTCCGTGGCTACCATGAACTTGTTTTCGATGCCGGCGAGAATCTGGCCGTTGGCATTGGATGCTTCGGCGACTTCCTGCCACTCCGGATCCTGGATGAAGGCTGCCCAGGACGCATCGGCGGCTTCGCGGCTGTCGTGGGCGATGATGTACACCAGCGTGTCGTCGCGCTCTTCTTCGCTGGTCGGCGTCCAGTAGCCGATGTTTTCCATGCCGTGTTTTTCGAAGATGCGCATGGTGTGATCGCGGAAGCGGGCATTGAGATTGTCCAGATTGCCCTCGGTGGACTTGTAGATGCGCAACTCGTACACCTTCTCACCCTGGGCGGAAGTGGTAACGAACAGGCCGGCGCCAATGCCGATGACCAGCGAAAGCAGGGAAGCTCCCGCGATTTTCAGATAATTGCTCACGTTTTTCTCCTGGGTTGTCCGCCCGGAAATGGAGTTTGATGATTTCCGGCGGCTGGTTGGGAATGGTCCGGGCAGTATAATCAATGGCCGCGGGCATTGGAAACCACGTTGTTCGCTTCGTTTTGGGCATCCCCCCGCGTCATTCGGCGCGGAGTGCAAGCCCCCCCCCCACCGCTGTCATTCTGCGCGGAGCGAAGCGCAGTCGCAGAATGACGGGGATCTGGAACAGCGTTAGATTTGACCGTGCCGCTCAAGTAAAATTGCTCCCATTCGCAAATGGAAGGCGCCGCCGTAATGGAGAATCTGGTCAGTCAGGGATTGCCGCTCGCGCTGTTCGGCGTTGGTGTCGTGTTTGTCTTTTTCTGCCTGTTGATTGCCGCCACCTCGACCATGTCATGGCTTGCGGCAGGATTTGGCCCGGCGCCGGGTCAGGCGTCCGGCCAGCAGGGAAATACCGTCATGCCGCCGGCGCAAATGGCGGCCGTTGTTGCCGCCATCGCCATGCACCGGGCGCGCCGGCAAGCACCCGGAAACCCGCCCTGATATTCTCCTGGGGAATCAAACATGAGTGCACAGAATCAAGCCCTGGGCATTACCGAAGTCGTACTCAGGGATGCCCACCAATCCCTGCTCGCCACGCGCATGCGAATCGAGGACATGCTGCCCATCGCGGACAAACTCGACCAGGTGGGATTCTGGGCCGTGGAATCCTGGGGCGGCGCGACTTTTGACGCCTGTATCCGCTATCTCGGAGAAGACCCCTGGGAGCGCATCCGCCGCTTCAAGGCCGCCATGCCCAACACCCGCCAGCAGATGCTCTTCCGCAGCCAGACGATTCTCGGCTATCGCCATTACGCCGATGACGTGGTGCGCAAGTTCGTCGAGCGGGCGGCGAGCAACGGCGTTGACGTGTTTCGGGTGTTCGACGCCCTCAACGACATGCGCAATCTGGAAACCGCCATCGCCGCTGTTCGCGAGCAGGGCAGGCACGCCCAGGGCGCCATGGCCTATACCACCAGCCCGGTGCACACCCTGGACACCTGGCTGGAAATGGCGCGCAATGTGGAAAGCATGGGCGCCGATTCCCTCTGCATCAAGGATATGGCGGGCCTGCTCGAACCCTACACGGCGTTTGAATTGATTTCCCGGCTCAAGCAAAGCGTGGCGATTCCCATCCATATCCAGTGCCACGCCACCACGGGCCTGTCCACCGCCACTTATCTCAAGGCGGTGGAGGCGGGCATCGACAATATCGATACGGCGATCTCGTCGATGAGCTTGACCTATGGCCATTCCCCCACCGAGACCATGGTCTCCATGCTCGAAGGCACGGCGCAATTTCCCGGCCTCGACCTGAAACTGCTGGAAGAGATCGCCGCCTATTTCCGCCAGGCGCGCAAGAAGTATGAAGCCTTCGAAGGCTCCCTGAAAGGCGTGGATTCGCGCATTCTGGTGTCCCAGGTGCCCGGCGGCATGCTGTCGAATCTCGAAAACCAGTTGCGCGAGCAAAACGCCCTTGACCGGCTCGACGAAGTGCTTGAGGAGATTCCCCGGGTGCGCGCCGACCTCGGTTTTGCGCCCCTGGTGACGCCGATTTCCCAGATTGTCGTGACCCAGTCGGTGTTCAATGTGCTCAGCGGCGAGCGCTACAGCAACATCGCCAAGGAAACCCGGGGCCTGCTGCGGGGTGAGTATGGCGCGACGCCGGTGCCGGTCAATCTCGATCTCCAGGCCCGGGTGCTCGATGGCGATGAACCCATCCGTTGCCGCCCGGCGGACCTGCTCCAGCCCGAGTTCGACCGGCAGCGCGCCGAACTGCGCGGCATCGCCAAACGCGATGGCTTTGTGCTTGCGGATGAAATCGACGATACGCTTACCTTCACGCTGTTCCCCCAGGCCGGGCTGCGGTTTCTCAAGAACCGCCACAATCCGGCGATTTTTGAACCGCCGCCCCGAATGCGCGATGATTCGCCCGCGCCCGCGGACACCAGTGGCGTGTACACCGTGGAAGTGGCGGGGCAACAATTCGTGGTCAAGGTTGCCGAAGGCGAGCAGCTTGGCGAAATCGCGCCGGCCGCTGCCGGGGCTGGCGCCGGGGGCGAACAGAGCCGGCCCGTGTCCGCGCCCCTGGCGGGTACCGTGGTGCGCGTCATGGTGGGCGTCGGGGACAGGGTCGAAGCCGGCGATGTACTTGTAATTCTCGAAGCGATGAAGATGGAAGCCGAAGTCCAGGCGCCGGCCGCGGGCTCGGTGGCGGCTATTCGCGTGCGCGGGGGCGACAGCGTGCAGCTTGGTCAGGTCCTCATGCTGCTGCGGGAGTAGGCGCCGGCAATGGAATCATGGCGTGAACTGTGGCAAGCCACCGGCCTGTATCAGCTTGACTTGCCGCAACTGGCGATGATGCTGGTCTGCCTGGGCTTGCTCTATCTCGCCATCCACAAGAAATTCGAGCCCCTGCTGTTGCTGCCGATCGCCTTCGGCGGGCTGATGGCCAATATTCCCGGCGTGGAGATTGCCACCGGAGAGGGCATTCTGCGGCAGCTTTACGAGATCGGCCTGGCCACTTCGATTTTTCCCCTGCTGATCTTCATGGGCGTGGGCGCCCTGACCGATTTCAGCCCACTGCTCGCCAACCCCCGCACGCTCCTGCTCGGTGCCGCCGCCCAGGTCGGCATCTTCGCCACCCTGCTCGGCGCCCTGCTGCTGTCGGACCTGGGACTGTTTGACTTCAGTCTGCAGCAGGCGGCCGCCATCGCCATCATTGGCGGCGCCGATGGGCCGACTTCGCTGTATCTTGCCAGTGTGCTCGCCCCGGAACTGCTTGGCGCCATCGCCGTGGCGGCCTATTCCTACATGGCGCTGGTGCCGCTGATCCAGCCCCCCATCGCCCGGGCGCTCACCAGCAGGCGGGAGCGCGGCATCCGCATGGGCGTGCAGCGCAGCGTGCGGCGCAGGGAAAAAATCCTCTTTCCCCTGTTGCTGCTTGTGCTAACCGCCCTGCTCGTGCCCGCTGCGGCGCCCCTGCTCGGCATGTTCTGCCTTGGCAATCTGATGCGGGAATCCGGTGTCGTGAAGCGACTGACCGATACCATCCAGAACGCCCTGGTCAATATCGTCACCGTCCTGCTTGGGCTTGCCGTGGGCTCAAGGCTGGCGGCGGAACAATTCCTGGCGCCCGCAACCCTGGGCATCCTGCTGCTTGGACTGTTCGCCTTCGCCGCCGGCACCGCTTCGGGAATTCTCATGGCAAAGCTGATGAACCGCCTGTCGTCCCATTCGATCAATCCACTCATCGGCGCCGCCGGCGTCTCCGCGGTGCCCATGGCCGCGCGCACCGTACATCGCCTCGGCGAAGAGGCCGACCCGGAAAACCACCTACTCATGCACGCCATGGGCCCCAACGTAGCCGGCGTGATCGGCTCGGCAATCGCCGCCGGTATCCTCATCCGATTGGCCGGATAGCCTTTTTCCTGAGATGCTTTGTAAATCTGGTAAATCTCATTCTGCGGTTCAGGGCCGCCGCCTACGGTCAGTTTTATTGCAATATGCTGATTCATGCGCCTATCGGTGAGCCTCAATCCTCGAACAGGCGCTGGTCCATGGTCTGGGCGGGGATGCTTTCCCGGGTTGCGCCGACCACCCGGGCGGGGACGCCGACTACCGTGGTGTGGGGTGGCACGTCCTTGAGCACCACGCTGCCGGCGCCGATCTTGGCGCCTTCGCCGATGGTGATATTGCCGAGCACCTTGGCCCCGGCGGAGATGAGCACGCCGGATTTGATCTTGGGGTGCCGGTCGCCCTGCTCATTGCCGGTGCCGCCGAGTGTGACCTGCTGCAGGATGGAAACATTGTCGTCGATTACCGATGTTTCGCCCACCACGATGCCTGTGGCGTGATCGAACAGGATTCCCTTGCCCATGATGCAGGCTGGGTGGATGTCGACGCCGAAGACTTCGGAATTGCGGCTCTGGATGAACAGCGCAAGATCCCTGCGCTGCCGCAGCCAGAGGTAGTGGGCAAGCCGATGCACTTCGATGGCCTGGAACCCTTTCAGATTGAGAATGACCGGCAGGAAGGTGCACACCGCCGGGTCGCGTTCGTACACCGCGAGAATATCGCTGGCGGCGCAGCCGATGATGTCCGGGGATGCTGCATAGGCCTCCTCGAACAGATCGCGCATGGTCACCACGGGCATGACATCATCGGAGAGCTTGTTGGCGAGTATGAATGACAGCGAGGAGGCCAGATCCCGGTGGTTGAGCACGCAGGCGTAAACGTAGCTTGCAAGCAGCGGCTCCTTGCGGACAATCTCTTCGGCTTCCTCGCGGAGCTGGCGCCAGATTTCACTGCTCATGGGACGACCTTGCCGGTTAGCAAAAGGCGCATAATTATAAGTGCTGGCGGTCGGGATTCAATCCGCATCCGCCGTCATCAGCAGTTCCCATTGTGAGGCTGCACCCCTGATGTCATTCTGCGCGGAGCGCAGCGCAGTCGCAGGGTCTCGCTACGAATGCCTCCGGGCCGGATTCGGGAGATTCTGCGACTTCGCGCAGAATGACAGTTGGTGGTGTGCAGAATGACAGTTGGTGGTGCGCAGAATGACATCAGATGATGCGCAGCATGACAATGGGCTGATTTGTAGTACCATCGGCGGAAACCCCTTGTGGGGGGATCCCGGCTTGAAGCACGATCGAAAGAGGTGGTCAGCCTTGCCGCTGCTGGTTTTGTCCGCCTGCCTGCTGGCGGCGGAGCCGGAATGGCTGGAAAACCGGCAGTATCAATACTGGCTGGAACTCGAAGCCGCCGATCAGACCTATGCCGACCGCGCGCTGGAAATCGGCCGGCATCAGGCTTTTCTGGAATTCCTCGGCGAAGGGTCCGTGGTGTTTCGCGACGGCCCGGTGAATGCGCTGGAGTTGTATTCCTCCGAATCCTTCCGGGGCGCCGAGATCAGTTGGGAGGCGCATTACATCGATGTCTCCCGGGCCGGTGATCTCGGCCTGTCCGCGGGGCCGCTGGTAATCATCAATCCAGGCGAAGATCAGGATCAGGATTATTTCGGCCATCTCATCTCGATCTGGCGCAAGCAGGGTGTCCGCTGGGAGCTCATGGCCGACCTGGGGGTGCTGATTCCCGGCTTTCTCAGCATGGACGTGCAGCCGGATTTCAACGACTCCCTGCCGGTGCTTGCGGAAACCGCGCCGCCCCAGGTGGCTCTGGCAGACCCGAACCCCATGGAAACCCTGGTGGAAACCGATCTGACTTTCGGCCGCTCCATCAACTTTCGCGGCGGTCGCCGCGCCCTGCTGCGCTGGGGCATGGAAAACTCCCGGGTCTATCTGCCGGGCATGGCGCCGGCGGTGGGTGCCGGGGAAGCCAGCGAGGTGTATGGCGCCTTTCTCGACACCCAGCTTGAGGCCACCGTGCCCATCACCCTGGACCATGTGGGCGGATACCTGGCCGCTTCCCAGGAACTCGGTTATACCTACGGCACCATGCGTGAAGCCGGCGCCGATGAGGAATCCGGTTTCCGCGCCAATTACCTGCGCCTGTGGCGGCTCATTGACGCCGATGAGTGGCGTATCGCGGTGGAAGTGCTGTCGCCGTATTAGGCTCCTGGCGGGCGTCTTCCGCTATGCGCACTTCCCGGTGTCCGTAGAGGGTTTCATTGCCGCGGCTGTCAATGACGCCTATGGCCAGTTCATGCCGTCCCCGGGAGAATTCACCGGTATCCAGCCGGGCCTCGAATCCCAGGTTTGGCTGGTTGGGGTCGCCGGAAAGCGCGGTGGCGGCCACCACATCGGGCCGCGGCAGTCCGTACTCCGCTTCCGCGACGAGTGCCCCGTCCAGGTAAATCCGCACGCCCGCAACGCCCAGGTCTTCGTTATAGGCCCAGCCGCTGACCAGTGCGGTTCCGGACAGTTCCGCCCCCGGCAAGGGTTGATCGATCCACGCCCGGGGCGGAAACGGGCAGGGCGCAGCCGATTGCAAACCCGGGGCAACAATGGAAGCGCCATGGTAATAGCTGAAGCGCTTGTCGCCGCCTAATTGCGATAACCGCCCCAACTGCTCCAGCGAGTCTGCCATGGCGCAGGCCCGGGCGAGCAGGGCGTGTTTCTGTTCCACATTCAAAGCCGAATCTTCGGTGATGAACAGCATCGGCTCTCCCCCGCGTTCCGGCACGAACCCGCCACTCCGGCGCCAAAGCTCGAATTGCCGCAAGCGCCCGTCGCGAACCGCTTTGCCGGTGTCCAGGGTGTAAGCGTCCGGCGCCACGCCGGCGTACTGCAACTGCGCGGCAGTGTGGTAGTTGCCGGTGACAATCACCGGGGGAGCGAGAAATTCGTCGGCCAGCAATCGCCTCGTGTGGATGCTGAATTCCCGCCAGCCCGCCATTTTCTCCGACAGTACGCCAGCGCCAAGCACGGGTTGCAATGGCGCCTGCAAGGACTGGCTGCCGATTCCCGCAATGGCGAGCAGGGCGCCGGCATAGCCGATAGCGGGAATTGCGCCCGCCAGGGCGCTGACGTTCTTCCGGGGCCAGTGTCGGCTCAGCCGGACTTTGACTCGGCGCAGGGCTTCCGGGGCGAAAACCAGCAGGGGAAAGTAGCCGGGGAGAGGCCAGTGGGCTGTTGTGCTGTTGGCGTCGGCCCAGGGCGCCAGCAATGCGTAGGCAAGCAGATGGGGCAGGGAGAACCATAGCAATAACCGGGGGTGGCGCTTATGACAACGCTTTGTGGGATGGGTGTCCTGTGAATTGAAGGTCAGCCAGGCGCTGTAGAGCAGCAGGGCGTACAGTGGCGGGGTCACCAGCAGGCTCTGCAGGGGAATGTGCCAAAGGCCCGCAGCGTCGAAACGCCAGGGGTGGCGCTCGATAAAATAAAAGCCCGCGCTGCCCAGATTTCCCGGGAGGTTCGCCCAGAGCAACGGCAATAATCCCGGCGCCGCAATGCCGGCGGCCAGCCAGAATCGTTTTCTGCGCCAGTGTCCGCCATCGGTCAGCAGCACATACAACAGCGCGGCCATCGGATACAGCGCAAAGCGGTAATGGGTGCATAGCCCCAGTGCCATGAAGATTCCCGCCCCCAGCCAACAGCCAGGGGAATCCGTCTGCAATGCCCGCGCCAGAAAGCCGAGGCTGAGCAGGCCGAACAGCAGCATGGGCACGTCCGGCACCGCCAACAGTCCGAAAAAACCGCCAAGCGGAATGCAGATGCTGAGAAAGGCCGCCTGCAAGGCGTCCCGGCGCCCGACCCAGGCCAAAGCCATCCAGTACACAACCAGCGGCAGGCAACTGCCCGCGATCAGAAACAGCGAGCGGGTCGCCAGCGGATTGCCGGGGTCTGTCGCCGAGCCAAGGCCGGCCAGCAGGGCGGTGAGGAAGGGCAGGTCGCTGTAGGCCGGCGCGGGACGGGTCGAGGCCAGCCAGTAGAAAACTTCGTCGCTATACAGATCCAGTCGCCAGGCGAACCAGGTCTTGCCGAGCAACAACAGCCCGCAGGCTGCGGCAAGCCAGCGGAAATCGCCAAGCCGGCCTGCTTCCAAAATATCCGGGGAAGCTGGCGGCCTTGGCGAAAACGGGGAGTCAGTTCGCTCTGCCTGATCGCGCAATGATGTTTCCGACTTTCACGCTGGCGCCCTGGGGCGTCATTCTAGCGGAAAGCCGGGGCAGATTGAGAATGAACACCGCGCCGGGCGCTGTGCGCAGGGATTCGTTCACCCATTCGCTATCCTGACAGAAGATTCCAGATTTACATGCGAATATTGTTGACAATCATTCTCATTTGTATTCCAATAGGCGTCAGTTGCCGGAGGGAGGCCATGTACGTTTGCATCTGCCGCCAAGTTACCGAAGACCAGATTCGCGATTTATGCCGCGAAAGCGGCGACGCAAGCATGTCCGATGTGCGGCAGCGACTCGGTGTCGGCCTCGATTGCGGCAAGTGCGGCAATCACGCCCGCAGCGTTCTTCGGGAGTGCCGCCAGTCGGCGAGCTTCAATCCCTCCCTGGCAACGGCCATCGCAGCATAGCCAGCGCCTGCGCTGGACCCATTCTTCTTCCCGTCAATTCCGGATCGTGCGCTTTTTGGGGCTGGTCTGGGTCGTCGTGATCCGGTATGCGAGTTCGACCCAGTCGCAAAGCAGGGGGCGGGTATCGCGGGGGTCGATGATTTCTTCAATGCCAAAAGCCTCCGCGGTGCGCAGGGGCGAGCGGTAGTTTTCCATCCTGTCTTCCAACTCCCGGCGCCGGGCCGCCGGGTCCGGAGCGGACTCGATGTCCTGCTTGTAGGCCGCCTGCACGCCGCCTTCCACCGGCAGGGAATCCCAGTCCGCCGGGGGCTAGGCATAGCGCAGATTGAGCCCGCCGGATTTGCCATGGCCCGCCCCGGCCACGCCGCCGCGCACGGTGAAATCATCGCCGCCCACCACCACCCGGCGGCCATGGATGTCCGCCGTGCCGAGCACGAAATTCGATGGGGTGAAGGAAACCCGCTCGCCGGAATCGTCATATTCCGCGCGGCCGGCAAGGGCGCCGATTTCATGAAAACTGCCCGGGTCCACCAGGGCGTCGATCCGCTCGCGCACCGTAAGCGGACAGCCTGCTCGGCGGAATCCAGGCTTCCTCGTCGGCCAGCATGGCCTGCGAATACCACAAGTGGGCGCCGACGCAATAGGAGTGGGCCGGCTCGGTAACGCCCGCAACCCGGCAGAAAGCCGGATGCCGCATGGCGCTATCCGCTCCCGGCGGCGCAAAGCTGTTCCGGGCCTGCACCATCGCGCTGGTTATTCGCATATCGGGCAGGTTAGCATCAAGCAAACGTCGGCAATCGGCTTCGCTCGCGGCCAGCAAGAGGGGACTGGCCGACAATAAAAACAGGGCAAGAAAGATTCGCGGCGGTTTCATTGGGGGCTCAACTTATGAATATCCAACAGTCGGTGACGGCTTGCATGCGCAAGTATGCAACATTTCGTGGCCGGGCTTCACGTATCGATTTCGCCAGGAAGTCGGTGCTGTGGTTGCTGGTTGCGGTCTTGCTGCACGGCTGCGCTTCGATGTCGGAAGAAGAATGCCTGAATGCCAACTGGACCGTTGTCGGCGAAATCGACGGCCAGCAGGGGAAGGGGCTTGATGTGCTTGACGATTATCGGCGCGACTGCGCGGACTATGGCGTCGTGCCGGATGTTCAGGCTTACATCGCCGGCCGTGAAAGTGGCCTGATGCTGTATTGCACTCGGGACAACGGTTATCGCGAAGGCCGGGAAGGCGCTCGTGTCGAAGCCGATTGCCCTTCCGGGCTTGCGGCCGACTTCCAGCAGGGATTCCAGTTGGGGCGAGACGTTTACAATTCACTTTCGAATCTGCGTCTCAGCGCCGATTCGATTCGCTCTCAGCGAGCGGAACTCGACGATTTGCGCACCCGCAGAACCGCACAGGAGAGATCGCTCGCCGAAGACGAACTTACCGACGAGGAAGCGGCGGCCAAGCGAGACGACATCGCCTCGATGAGCGACCGCATCGACGATCTGCGAGACCAAATCGTAGTCTCCGCCGCCGCGCTCGGCATATCACTCGTCCGTTATCGCGACGCGGTGGGCGCCGCGCGACTCGAAGGCTTTTACGAACCCTTCGAAGACGAATTGATGAGGGAAGTGCAACTTTTCGTGCGGTGAACGGAAATACCTGGAATTTTCGTATCGTTATGATGCGCGGCAAGTATTCAAAGGATCGACCACCTCAAACGATCGTTAATCCGTTTCGGGGTTAGACCGGCTCGACATTGCCTGTTGCAACGAAATTGCAAGCGTCTTCCGATTCCCGGCGCTTGAGGCTTGCGCCAGCTTGCGGCGCAATTGATCGTCCGCTGTAACCAGTTGCCAGCCATTGTGCATCGCCAGCACAAGATAAACGCAGTCATAAGCCGCATGGTCCAGGTCAATCGCAAGCCGGGTCGCCTCATCCATCAAGTGCCGGGTCGGCAAAATTTCCAGATCGGCGTGCTGCAGGATACGCGCGGCGGTTACCGCTTCGTCAGCGCTCAGTTCCCCGCGTCGCGCTTTCTTCCAGAGTATGTTCGCGCACTCGGCGACAAGCAAGTCCGGCGCGGCCATTGGAAATCGATCCAGCAAGGCCACGGCGACGGCGGAATCCACCTCATCGACGACCCACTTGATCGCCACGCTGGCATCCACAATGAGTCGTTTCACCTTTCCTGGCGCCCTTCTCGCTGCAGCACTTCCGCGGGGGTGTGTTTTCGACCCCCGGTCAGTTTCCGCATATGCGCCGCAATCTCGGTAAAAGCGGGTTCGACTTCGGCGGACAGGGCCTGACGAAGAATTTCCCGGTGTTCCGCTTCGGCGGAACGCCCATTGCGAGAAGCGCGGCGCTTCAATCGCCGCACCAGGTCAGGGTCAAGATTCCGAACGAGCAAACTGGATGGCATTCGTCATCCCTCCGGATGCTATTGATGATAGCAATACTATCGGATTGGCCGCCAGCAGGGAAGCTTCGTGCAATGAACATACAGTCCTGAATTTCTCTTCCTGGAAATTGCGCCATAAGCAATGTCTCCAGTGGTATGATTCAACTCGTTCGGCAACGCTGACCCAGTTGCCAGGCGCGCCGGGTTATGGGACACGCACCCAGGGTGACTCTCTCGAAGAGGTCCGCCACAACGTCAGGGAAGAAATTTTCTCAATACATGTTTTGAGTTCTATAGACGAGTTACAGAGTAATTGGGAAGGTGCTTATTCCAGCTATTCATATTGAATACCATGCATTCTTTAGCGATTGATTTTTTCCAAGGTACTGTCTTGTTTATTTTAATTGGCAATGAACTGCCAAGCCGGTCACTGAGCACTAATAGTTCAGCGGGTTCGATAGAATCCAATGCGATTAATACGAAATAGTGTATAGGTTTAGAACAGTTTTCCGAAGCCCATTCGTAAAGAAATGAGTCGCGGTACTTGTACTTCAACTGCTCATTTAATCTGCCACTCTGGTATGAAGATACAAATTCTTCTCTATTTTTTGGCTTGGCTTTCGGGTGGGCCGGGTCCTTGATTTCAACGTATACAGTTCTGTGAGGCTCTTCAATAATAAAATCAACCGCTTTCATGCAGTGTGACAGGCCATGTGAAGCACTATCAAATTTTCTGGCCATCACATTGGCCGGGGAAGTAAACTCAAGATTTCCTTCTCGTAAAGTGGTCATTGACGTTATACCTAAATGCTTCTTGCAACTTCACGATCATAAAGACTCGAAAATGCTTCAGCCATCGTGTTTGCATGAATATCCAGGTAGCTGCTGGCGGTCTTGCACAAGAGTTCCTCGCTGTTTGGGTCGCGATATAGTGAGTGGAAAGACAGCTTGTCAGACTCAATTTTCTGCAAATCCAACTCTTTCAAAATTACATAGTCGTGCGTTGCTAAAAAGACCTGGACACCAAGTCGTTGCAGTTCCAATAAAATATTGATGAGAGGTCTAAAGAGCTTTGGGTTCAGGTTGGTCTCTGGTTCATCCCAGAACAGCACAGAACCATCTAGCAAAGTACCGTTTTGTAGCAATAGCCACAAGAGGCCAAGTTTCCGCATGCCTTCGGCAAGCAGGGTAAATTCAATTTTTCCTTGCTTGCTATTGTGGAAAAATTCTTCATTTTCTGAGATGACGCCGCCCTCCATGGTCTCGCGTAGAATTTGGAGCAACTTGTCTCGCTTAGCGCCAGGTGGTTCTTGGCGAGGTGGTATAAATGCTCGATCTAGAATATCAGCATATACTTCTTCAAAAGAAATCTCTCGCTGTGAATACAGCGAGCGAAACCCAGGAGCGTTGGCGAGCATTTCCTTAACCGGGATATACGCACTTTCTATTGGATTACAGCCCAATCTTTTGCGCCAATAACACGAATTTCAGATGGAACCTTTGACAGGTTTGAGAAAGAGGTTTTAAGGTTCAGACATCCATGAGTTACTTCGATACTGCATTGAGATCTTCCTCTTCGACGTTTGAGCAGGCGTCCAGGATACAGTTTTGATGGTCTAAAAACGTTTACAAGTTTTTCGGGAAATCTCTTGCCAGTCTTGCTTACATCGCAAGCCGCGTAGGCAACCTTCATTAGGTGGGTTTTTCCCGTTCCATTTGCGCCAATAATGGCATTGATTCCGGGGGAGGGCTTGAAGTCAAGTTCCTCAAAGGCGGTAAATCTTTTGAGTTTGATCCGAGATATGGTCATGTATCACGCGCTCCGGCCAAGCTGGAATCCTAGCACATTCAGAATAATTCAACGAACCTGCCTTTCTTCGTGCCTTTCTTCGAATCAGAATTGCGCGAAAGAAGTGCGACTTTTTCGCAATAGGAGGTCAACCGCCTTTCCTGCCGACAAAAGGCATCAGCACCGGCGTGGAATCCAGGTAGGTCTGGTACGCCGGATCATCGCCCCAGCGCTTCCGGCCGCTGCGTTCGAGCATGTTGACGCCGCTGATGCGGGTGAGCAGGAGGATGACCAGCAGCGGCGACAGCAGGGTAAGGTATTGCCAGCCGGAAAGCACCGGGAAAGCAATCACGCTGATGCCCAGCCAGAGGGTGATTTCGCCAAAATAATTGGGATGGCGCGAGATCGACCAGAGGCCGCTCGTGATGAAGCGGTCCTTGTTGGCCGGGTCGGCGCGGAAGCGGGTCTTTTGCCGGTCGGCAATGACTTCGAAGGCGAATCCCGCCAGCCACAGGGCAAGCCCGACCAGGAAAAAGGCGTCCAGCGCCACGGCGTTTTCGGCGGTGATCGCCGCCAGCGCCGGCGCCATGCCCACATAGACCCAGGTTCCGCTCAGGGTCCAGGTCAGCAGGAAACGCCAGAACTGTATCTTGATCGGGTCGAACCGCCGGTCGCCGCCTTCCCGCTTCACCCGGGCGAACAGAAAACTGCCCAGACGCATGGCCCACAGGGCAATCAGCAGGCACAGCACAAGCCCCCGGGTATCGGGCGCCGGATGCAGCAGGGCGACTGTCGCCAGGGTGGAAATGTAGGCGATGCTGCCGGTGAGGTCGAAATAGTGTTCGGTCTGATACTTCCATGCAGGCACGAAAGCCAGCCAGTGAATCAGGTAACTGATGACGCCGGCCAGGGCGAAAAGCGGAATCGCGCCGACGGTCACGCTGCCCTGGCTACCCACCCAGCCGGCGCCCGCGCCCACGAACAGGGCGATGCAGGCAAACAGCCGCGCTTTGGCGTCACTCATGTTCCATGTTGTCCCAAACTACAGAAACTCCACTTTGGCGATGGCGATGCCGCTTTCGCCGGCCACCGCGTACAGCAGGTAAACCTCGTCGCCCTCGACGTAAATTGCCGGATCGCGCAACTGGTTTACCTGTCCATACGCCGTACTGCGCACGGACGGTTCAATCGGGGCGTCGGCGCCTTCCCAATCGAATTCGGGCCGCAACACTTCGACTTCCGGCGATTCGCGCCACGCGCTCCAGTCGCCG
>JAJDVS010000056.1 GCA_022825945.1 Pseudomonadales bacterium | reverse complement strand
AGCGGAAGGGTGGCAAGAAGCCGCTGCGAGGCGCGTTGTCCCCGGCGGCGCGTTCGCTTTCAGGTGGCGAGGCGGAAAACTTTCGGTGGCCGCGCCTTTGGAGCGCGCTCATGACCCGGCCCCCGGCCCCCGGCCCCCGGCTCATAAAATAGTGCTGTGTGCTGTCTTTCATTGTCAAGCCCTCCTTACGGACTCATGAAGTTCTTTTTCATCCCAGGCGGCACTGACCAACGAGGGATGGCGCATTGTATTACAAATTCCTCAAGACTACCCCCAATCCCTGTCCCCGGGAAAATTTTTCGACTGCGCGCAGAATGGCAGGCAGGTTGGAGCGCCAAAATGAGAATTGCCGGCAGGGAAGCTCTGACTTGATCAGAGGTTCCTTAGTTCTTGTCCGCTACACCAGACCAACAGTATCCACCAATATTCGCCTCAACCGATCAGCCAGGGGCGCGGCGAGGGCGAATTTTCGCTTTCGCGAATTCCTGTGGAGCAGGCTCCCAACTTGCAGTAACGTCGTCCGAATGAGCGAGAGACCTTTTCCGAAGCCGCCGCCGGCCGATCCCCTGCCGCTGGAAACCTGGCTGGACCAGGCCGACCGTTCCGAAGTCGGCCGCGAGCCGTTCTTCCGCGGGCGCGATGCGGAGTTCGATGTCTTTCGCAGGGCGGCGGGCAGTCTCCATGACGGCCGGGTCGGCGGCGGCACGATGGTCTTCCAGGGCGCTCCGGGCGCCGGCAAGTCGGCGCTGATGGAAGAATGCCTCGAAGCGGTGCGGCGCCATTCGACCCCCGAGGCGCCCTGGGTGGCGCTTGCCTTGAATCCCGGGTCCCTGCGCTACCCCGACAAGATAGTCCGGGGGATGGTGGACGCAGCCAACACGGAAAGCGAGCGTCTCCGGCGGGAGGCGTCCGGCGCTGTCTCCCGGTTGCTGGGAGAATTTCTCGACCGGGGCAGGCAGATTCTCCATGAGATACCGGATCGGAACGTTTCGTTGGGAGGCGTGTCATGGAGCGGGCGGGAGAGGGAAGTGTCCGCCGAGGGCCTGTTCGAACATGTGGCGCCCCTTCTCGGCAAGTTCCACATTGTTGTATGCGTGGACGAAGCCCAGAACACGCCGCTGGAAGAAATGACCCGGGACGCGCTCGATTGTCTTCACCGGGACCCCCAGGGTATTCCCCTGGTGGCGGCGTTTTTCGGCCTGAGCGACACCACGCGCGTACTGCGCCGTTGCGGCCTGTCCGGATTCGCCAGGGGGCGGGTGGTAACCCTGGCACCCCTGCCGCATGAAGATTCCGCCCGCGCGATCCGGGATGTGTTCGGAGCCTACGGCTTCACGGGGGCGCCGGAACACCGGGAAGCCTGGGTGGACCGGCTCGCCGAGTTGTCCCAGGGCTGGCCGCAGCATATCAACTGTGTCGCGATCGCGGCGAGCCGCGTCATCCGGGCCAACGGCGGGCGGATCGATGCGGCGCATCTGGACGAGGCCGTGGCGGCCGGGGAGGCATACAAGCGGGAATACTATGCCGGTCGGCTGGAAGCCGCCTCGGGCCGCCACTGGATTTACCGGGACCTCGCCCTGGCCATGGAAAGGAACGGCGGCGTATTGGCCTGGGACGGAATCGATTCGCTCACCGGGGAGGTTCGCGGGAGAACGGGGGAGTCCATGGAGGATTTTCTCACCGACGCCCTGCATGCCGGCCTGCTGGCCCCGGACCGGGAGTTGCCCGATCACTACCGGATTCCGATTCCGTCCCTGGGGGACTACCTGCGGGCGTTGCCTGCCTGATACCGTATTTCCTTCAAGCGGAGAACCGATCGATCCCTTTGGCCCCGGCGGCGGGCAGACCGCATGTATTCCGACTCGCGCATCAAGCCACCATCCAGTCCCTGGCGTACTTGTCGACTTCGTCGGGCTCGTAGGGCTCCCAGGATTCGAAATTGTTGGTGAGTTGGACGGAATCGTCGAGCATCACCACATACAGGCCCTCAAGCCAGACCGCGCGGTACACGCGGCCGCCGTCGAAGAGTCGGGACATGGCGTCAACAAAGTTCATCACAACACCGGATTTTAACACAGCCGGTCAAGCCGCTAAGTATTCTCTGAAAAACTCCATCCGTGGAGTTTTTCATTATCGCAAAACAAAAGCGTGGTTTTGTTTTGCTCCCGAATTCAATGGCTTACGCCATCGAATTCGGCGGCACTTCCATGTGCCGCATGGAAGCTCTGACTTGATCAGAGCTTCCCTAATCCATTTCAACTGGCCGGGATCAGGCACTCGTCAATGAGGAATTTCACCGCGCGGGAAAGATCATGATTTTGGGCTGTAGTGGCTCGCTTCCGGTCAAGTTCAATCCGGATTTTTGACTGCAGAAGAGTGGTTGGCCCCAGGGAATGGGGCCGGTCCCGATCAATCGGTGAAACTCAGGATGGCCACAGCCACGGCGATAAACCCCGCCATCGCAAGAATCAGGCGGGTTTCGCGTTTGGCGGCGTCTTCGGCAAGGCGGGCAATATCGGTCTTGTATTCTGCCTGCGTGGTTTTCATGCGTTCCTCCAAGCGGGCCATCTGCACGGCCAGCGGGTCGGATGATTCGGTCATTTCCTGGCAGCTTGCGGCAGTCCCTTCAAACTGCAAGATGGTGCCCGGGGCCGGAATCGAACCGGCATGATCGCGATGATCGAGGGATTTTAAGTCCCTTGTGTCTACCAGTTTCACCACCCGGGCGGACGGAGCGGGACACGGGCCGCACATTGTAAGTGCTCATCCAGCCCAGCGGAAGCGAATCTCTCGGCGGCTGCCGGAGACACTCCGGCACAGGCGCCGGCCACATTGAGCTTTCCAAAATTTTCCCGCTGGTGTATTTTTGCCCGTTCCTCTCGTAGTCAAAATGAGTTTGTTTCCATGTTCAATCATCCTCTCGTTATCGGAATCATCATGGCAGTGTTGGCGAGTATTCCCCTTTATCTGCTTTCGCTTGGGGGCTATCAGCTCCAACTGGTGCATTTGCCCGTGTTCCTGGTTTCGCTGCTGGTGTTCTTCATTGGCACCGCGGTCTGGAGCGCCCGGGGCGTCCAGACCTCCGGCGGGCGAAGTTCGGCGCCGCGCTATCGCAGCCGAAACCGGAGTTCCGCACCGCCAGGCGGCAATGTCCAGCCCCGGGGCCCCCGGGAGACAGGCACAGTCAAATGGTTCAATGTCAACAAGGGCTTTGGTTTCATCAGCCGCGAGGACGGCAGCGACATCTTCGTGCATTTCCGTTCGATTCGCGGCTACGGCCACCGGGTGCTCGAGGAAGGCCAGCAGGTGGAATTCGGCGTGGTCATGGGCGAGAAAGGCGACCAGGCCCATGACGTGGAGATTCTGGGCTAGGAGCCTGCGCCGCAGGAATTCCAGAACCTGTTTCCAGGCTTGCGGCGTGGGGCTATAATCACACCGCTGGTTTCCCCTGCCGGCAAAACTGCCTGTGCGGGAGCCAATAGATTGCCCATGCCGCCAATAAGGGTTCGGCAACATGATTCGGATCATTCGCAAGTTTGTGTTCCCGGCGCTGGCCGCCTGCCTGTTCCATGTTCCCGCACTTGCCGTGGAGGAAGGCGACGAGGCACCGGACTTCAGCCTGCCTTCCATTCATGAAGGCGAGCCGGCGATCAGCCTGACGGGCCTTGCCGACAAGGTGGTATATATCGATTTCTGGGCTTCCTGGTGCGCCCCCTGCCTGACTTCCCTGCCGCTCTACAATGACCTCTACCACCGCTACCGCGACCAGGGGCTCGAAGTGCTCGGCATCACCGTGGATGACCCCATCGAGGACGGACTGGAATTCCTCGCCGATGTGCAACTCGATTTTCCCATCCCGGCGGACCCGGAAGGCGAAGTCATGGACCTGTACAGCGTCTATGGCATGCCGACTTCGTATCTGATCGGCCGCGACGGCACGATCAAGCTGGTACACATGGGGTTTCGCGATGGCGACATCGAGTTGATCGAACAGGCCATCAGGGACGAGCTTGCCGGCGACTGAATCCTGCTGAATTGGCGTGTCGGGCGCCTATTCGCTTTTCGCCGATTCCGCCCTGCCGCCGCCGATGAAGGACACCGGCAGGGGCGTGATGTTGTCGCCGCTGGAAATTTTCGCGGCGCCGCTTTTTTCCACCTCGTCGATGCGGATCACCGACTGGATGGGAATGAAACTGCGGTTCACCCCGGCGAATTCCTGTTTGAGTTTCTCCTCGCCCGGGTCCACCACCACCTGGGTTTTCTCATTGAAGACGTAGTCTTCCACTTCAATGAAGCCATACAGGTCGCTCTGGTAGACCTGACGCACGAAGAGTTCATACACCTTGCCCTTGTTGAGAAAGGTGACCTTGTAGATTTCCGGGGAAGCGGGCATGAAACGGAACCTGAATGGAAAATGCGAGAGTAACCCGAATATCAGGCCATTTCGAGAAAATTCAATACTGTTATAGCCTGTCGGTTTGCTCAGAGGGAGCGCGGCGGTGAGAAAGAGGCCCGGCGCCAGCCGGGAAAGGGTTCAGTTACCGACGGAAAGCGACCGGAACTCGGTATGGAGACTGAGTCTGAACCGTCTGCTGCCCCTGCCTTATCTGATTCGGTATAATCCGGCTTCCATTTGCCGCTGTACCTCATTGCATGCAGAGCCTGACCCATCCGGGCGCCGGCGAGACGCCGGCGAATTCTCCTTCGCCCACCCGGGTGCATATCAAGACCCACGGCTGCCAGATGAACGAGTATGACTCCTCGCGCATGCTCGACCTGCTGCGGGAGACCCGGGCCGCCGAACTCGTGGAATCGCCGGAACAGGCGGATATCCTCGTGCTCAATACCTGCTCGATCCGGGAAAAGGCCCAGGAGAAGGTGTTTCACCAGCTTGGCCGCTGGCGCGGCCTGAAGCAGGCCAGGCCCGGAGTCAAGATCGCCGTGGGCGGCTGCGTCGCCAGCCAGGAAGGCGAAGCCATCAGCAAACGGGCGCCCTATGTGGACGTGGTTTTCGGGCCCCAGACCCTGCACAAGCTGCCCGCCATGCTCGACGCCGCCGACGGCGGCGATGCCGTGGTGGATGTGAGTTTCCCGGAAATCGAGAAGTTCGACCACCTGCCCCGTCCCAGGGCCGCATCCTGCCAGGCGTTTCTCACCATCATGGAAGGCTGCGGCAAGTATTGCAGTTTTTGCGTGGTGCCCTATACCCGGGGCGAGGAAGTCAGCCGTCCTCTTGACGATGTGCTTGCCGAAGCCGTGGAACTCGCCGAACAGGGCGTGCGGGAAATCAATCTGCTCGGCCAGAACGTCAATGCCTGGCGCGGGCCAACCCACGACGGCGGCATCGCCGACCTCGCCCTGCTCATTCGCTATCTTGCCAGCATCGACGGCATCGACCGGATCCGCTTCACCACCTCGCATCCGGCGGAGTTCCGGGCCGGGCTCGTGGAAGCCTACCGCGACGTGCCGGAACTCGCCGGCCATCTGCACCTGCCGGTGCAAAGCGGCTCCGACCGGGTGCTGGCGGCCATGAAACGCGGTTATACCGTGCTGGAATACAAATCCCTGGTGCGCCGCATCCAGGCCGCCAGGCCGGGCGTCAGCCTGTCTTCGGATTTCATCGTGGGCTATCCCGGGGAAAGCCAAGGCGATTTCGAGGACACCATGAATCTGGTCATGAAAGTCGGATTCGACACCTCCTTCAGCTTTCTCTACAGCCCCCGTCCGGGGACGCCGGCGGCCCAGCTTGCCGACCTGACGCCGGAGCGGGAAAAGAAACACCGCCTTGCGGTGCTGCAGGCGCAACTGAGCCGCCAGGCCCGGGCCATCAGCGAATCCATGGTGGGCAAGCGCTATCCGATCCTGGTGACCGGCGTGTCGAAAAAAAGCGACTCCGCCATGCAGGGGCGCACCGAGAACAATCGGGTGGTGAATTTTCCCGCTACGGACCCGGCATTGGCGGGCGGTTTCGTTATGGTGAGAATCATTGACGCCTTGCCGAATTCGCTGCTGGGCGAGATTGAAAATTGAGCCAGTCATCCAACCCATGAATCAGCATACCCTGGACCTCAACCTGAACCCGGACGACAGCCGAAGACTGGCCAATCTCTGCGGCCAGTTCAACGAAAACATCCGCCAGATCGAAAAACTGCTGTCGGTGGCGATCCGCCAGCGGGGCAACTGGTTCCAGCTCAGCGGCAGCCAGGCCGCGGTGCGGGATGGCCGCACCCTGCTGGAATCCCTGTACCGGGCGACCGAACAGGGCGAGCTGCTGAACGCCAGCCTGATCCAGCTTGCCTTGCAGGAGATCAGCAGTCCGCCGCCCGAATCCGCCGGGGGCAAGACCACCGCGGTCTTCATCCGCACCCCGCGGCTTTCCATCAAGCCCCGCAGCAGGCAGCAGGCCGCCTATGTCCACAGCATCGCCCGGCGGGATCTCAATTTCGCCATCGGCCCCGCCGGCACCGGCAAGACCTATCTCGCCGTGGCCCGGGCGGTGGAAGCGCTGGCGGCGGAGAAGGTGAGCCGCATCGTGCTCGTGCGGCCGGCGGTGGAGGCGGGCGAAAAACTCGGCTTTCTGCCGGGCGACCTGATCCAGAAGATCGATCCCTATCTGCGCCCGCTGTATGACGCCCTGTATGAAATGCTGGGCTTTGAGAAAGTCAATCGCCTGGTGGAGAAAAACATCATCGAAGTCGCCCCGCTGGCCTACATGCGCGGGCGCACCCTGAACGAGTCCTTCATCATTCTCGATGAGAGCCAGAATGCCACCGCGGCCCAGATGAAGATGTTCCTCACCCGGGTTGGCATCAGTTCCCGGGTGGTGGTGACCGGCGATGTGACCCAGATCGACCTGCCCGCCGGCACCCGTTCCGGGTTGGTGCAGGCGGCCCGGATTCTGCAGGGCGTGGAAGGCATCGGATTCACCTGGTTCACTTCCCGGGACGTGGTGCGGCATCAGCTTGTGCAGGCCATCGTGGAAGCCTACGAAGACTTCGACCAGTCCCGGATCAGCGAGTTGCGGGAGCAGGACGCCCAGAACCCGGACGCGCAATGAAAGTGACGATCGCCATCGCCGACCGCGCGGCGAATCACTGGACGCCGGATCGCGCGCAATGCCGGGCCTGGATCGAAAGCGCCCTCGCCGCGGCGGATAGCCGGGAGGCGCTTGGCGTGAGCCTCTGTTTTATCGAGGCGGAAGAATCCGAGCGGCTCAACCGGCGCTACCGCCGGCAGGGCCGCCCGACCAATGTGCTGGCTTTTCCCAGTGCTTCCAGTGAGCCACTGCGGTCATCATTGGGCAGCAATCTCATCGGCGATATCGCCGTCTGCGCCGAACTCGCCGAACAGGAAGCCCTGGCCCAGGGCAAGGAACTGGCCCATCACTGGGCGCATCTGCTGATCCATGGCTGCCTGCATCTCCTCGGCTACGACCATGTGGACGAGGAAGAAGCGGAATGCATGGAAGCCCTGGAAGTGGGTATACTGCAAGGGTTTGGAATCCCCAATCCTTATCTAGGAGCACCAACAGCGCATGGCCGACGACCAGGCTGGCATCGATCCGGAACGCCGTTCCTGGATCGATAAAATCGCACAAGTCTTTTCCGACGAACCCACCGACACCCGCAGCCTGCTTGAGTTGCTGCGCAACGCCGAACAGGACGATCTGCTCGATGCCGACGCGCTTGGCATTATCGAAGGCGCCCTGCAGGTGTCGAGCATGCAGGTGCGCGACATCATGATTCCCCGCTCCCAGGCGGTTATCGTGTCCACCAGCATGCCGGTGCGGGAGACCGTGGAAATGGTGGCGGGAGCCTCCCATTCGCGTTTTCCCGTCATTGAGGAACAGGTCGACAACATCATCGGCGTGCTGCTCGCCAAGGACCTGCTGCCGCTGTGCCTCAGGGGAATGCCGGAAAATTTCAATCTCAGGAAGATCGTCCGGCCCGCCACCTTCGTGCCGGAATCACAGCCGCTCAATACCCTGCTCAAGGAGTTTCGCGAAAGCCGCAATCACATGGCCATCGTGGTGGACGATTATGGCAGCGTCAGCGGCCTGGTCACCATCGAGGACGTGCTCGAACAGATCGTCGGCGAAATCCAGGACGAGACCGACATCGAGGACGACAGCCATATCAAGCGTTTCGACGACCGCAACCACATCGTCAAGGCATTGACTCCCATCAGCGATTTCAATGAACATTTCGCCACCGAACTTGATGAGAGGAAATTCAACTCCATCGGCGGCATCCTGCTGCAGCAGTTCGGCCATATCCCGGAGCGGGGCGAGACAACCCGCATCGGTCCGTATCTGGTCAGCGTGCTGCATGCCGACAACCGGCAGATCAAGCTGGTCAAGGTCACCCTGACCGGCAATGGCATGCGGAAGGAAGACGAAAACAGCGATGACTAGACTGGAAAATCCCTATCAGCCTGGACAAGTCGAAGAAGAGGCGCAAGGGTATTGGCGGGAACACGGGAGTTTTCACGCCAACGAAGACCCGGACAGGGAAAAGTTCTATTGCCTTTCGATGTTGCCCTACCCCAGTGGTCACATGCACATGGGCCATGTGCGCAATTACGCCATCGGCGACGCCATCTCCCGCTTTCAGCGCATGAAGGGCAAAAACGTGCTGCAGCCCATGGGCTGGGACGCTTTCGGCCTGCCCGCGGAAAACGCCGCGATCCAGAACAAGGTGAATCCAGCCGAGTGGACCTGCTCCAATATCAACTACATGCGCGAGCAATTGCAGCGGCTCGGCTTCGCCTATGACTGGCAACGCGAATTGGCGACCTGCCATCCCGAATACTATCGCTGGGAACAATGGTTTTTCACCCGGCTGTTTCGCCAGGGCCTGGTGTACAAGGCGGAAGCCGAGGTGAATTGGGATCCGGTCGATCAGACCGTGCTCGCCAACGAACAAGTCGTCGACGGCAAGGGCTGGCGCTCGGGGGCGCCGGTGGAGCGGCGGCGCATTCCGCAATGGTTTTTCCGCATCTCCGATTTCGCCCAGGAGTTGCTCGACGATCTGGAAACTCTCGACGGTTGGCCCGACGCCGTGCGCATCATGCAACGCAACTGGATTGGCCGCTCGGAAGGCGTCGAAGTCGAATTCGAGCTAGCCGGCGAAGCCGATCCCGAATTGCGCGCGATCAAGGTATTCACCACGCGTCCGGACACGCTGTTCGGCGTAACCAGCCTGTCGCTGGCGCCGCAGCATCCGCTGACCGAGGCCGCCGCGGCCGGAAATCCCGAATTGCGACGGTTTTTGCGCTCGCTGGCGGGAACGAGCGTCGCTGAAGCCGATCTGATGACGATGGAAAAACGCGGCATGGATACCGGTCTACGCGCCACTCATCCGCTTACCGGGGAATCCCTGCCGATCTATGTGGCCAATTTCGTGCTCATGAGTTACGGCTCGGGAGCGGTCATGTCGGTGCCCGCCCATGATCAGCGCGACTGGGAATTCGCCACCAGGTACGGACTCGAAATCCGCCAGGTGATCCGCCCGGCGGATGCGGAGCAGGACTGCGACCTGAGCCGGGAAGCCTTCGTCGAATATGGCGTGCTGATAAATTCCAGGCAATTCGACGGCATGGACTTTGCCGGCTCGTTCAAGGCGATAGCCGAACATCTCGAATCCGCCGGAAAAGGCCGTCGCACGGTGAATTTCCGCTTGCGCGATTGGCTCGTATCCCGGCAGCGCTATTGGGGCGCGCCGATCCCGATCATCAATTGTCCGCATTGCGGCCCGGTTCCGGTGCCCGACGAAGACCTGCCGGTGCGCCTGCCGGAAGAAGCGGAATTCACCGGCCATGGTTCCCCCCTGCCCGACTTGCCGGAGTTCGTCGATACCGTATGTCCCGAATGCGGCGGGCCGGCCAAACGGGAAACCGACACCTTCGATACGTTTATGGAATCTTCCTGGTA
This sequence comes from Pseudomonadales bacterium, assembly GCA_022825945.1. GTDB lineage: Bacteria > Pseudomonadota > Gammaproteobacteria > Pseudomonadales > Pseudohongiellaceae > UBA9145. Next base: position 8,468 of record JAJDVS010000056.1, on the reverse strand, counting down.
TTTCGCGCGTTACACCTGCGCCGACCAGGACGGCGCGATGCTCGACGAACGCGCGAATTACTGGCTGCCGGTCGATCAATACATTGGCGGCATCGAACACGCGATCCTGCATTTGCTTTATGCGCGCTTTTATCACAAGTTGATGCGCAACGAAGGTTTGGTCGCCTCCGACGAACCTTTCACCCGGCTGCTGTCCCAGGGCATGGTGCTGAAAGACGGCAGCAAGATGTCCAAATCGAAGGGCAATACCGTCGATCCGATGCCCCTGATCGACAAATACGGCGCCGATACCGCGCGCATGTCCACCTTGTTCGCCGCGCCGCCGGATCAATCCATGGAATGGTCCGACGCCGGCGTCGAAGGCAGTTTCCGTTTTCTCAAGCGGCTCTGGCGGCTCGTACACAGCCATGAAGCTTGCGAATTACCCGATTTTTCGACTTTCAAGCCGACTTCCGAACAAAGGGCCTTACGCAGAAAGACCCACGAAACCCTGGCCAAGGCGAGCCGGGACTACGAAGACCGCTATGCCTTCAATACGGTGATCGCGGCGGTGATGGAATTGCTCAACGCCTTGACGCGCTTCGTCCAACAAACGCCGGAACCAGTCCCGAACGACCGCGGGGTAATACAGGAAGCGCTGGAAAACTCGATTCTCATGCTGGCGCCCATCGTGCCCCATTTCTGTCATGTGGTCTGGCAACTGCTCGGTCATGAGGGCGCCGTCATGGACGCCTCCTGGCCGGAAGTCGATTCCGCGGCGCTGGAGCGGGAACAGAAGCTGATCGTCTTGCAGGTCAACGGCAAACTGCGGGGCCGCGAGGAAGTCCCCGCGGACATCAGGGAGGAAGAGCTGCGGGAAATCGCGCTTGCCAACGACTCCGTCCGCAAATTCACCGAAAATGCCGCAATCCGACGGGTCATCGTCGTTCCCGGCAGGCTGGTGAATGTCGTGACAGGTTGATTGACCATGGCCCGGCGGCTGTTGCTCCCGCTGCTGCCGGCGCTGCTTCTGGCCCTGGCGGCGGGTTGCGGCTACCAACTGCGCGGCATGGACGGCGCGATGTCGGGATGGCGCGACCTGCGCTTGCAGATTCCACAATCCGAACCCGGTTTCAACTCCTTGCTGCGGCGCCGGCTCGAAACCGCGGGAATCACCCTGCATGCGGCGGCCGACCCGGCGGCGCGGGAATATCCCCTGCTGAGTATCGGCAGCGAGACCTTTTCCGGGCGCCCGGCGAGCGCCACGGTGCTGGCCAGGGCGGCCCAGGTCACCCTGCGGCTTTCCCTGCGCATCCAGCTTGTGGATGACGGGCAGACCCTTATCGATGGGGAAAACCTGACCGTGGAGCGCACTTACTACCAGGATCTGCGCAATATCGCCGGCAACCGCGAGGAAGCCGAGTTGCTGCGAAGTGAAATGCGGCAGGAACTGGCAGCGCAAATCCTGCGGCGCATCGAGGCCGCGGGCCGATGAAAATCCGCGCGGACCAACTGGCGGCGACCCTGCGGCGGGAGTCCATGCCCTTGTACTGGCTGGCCGGCGATGAAACCCTGCTGCTGCAGGAAGCCGCCGATGAAATCCGCGCCCACTGGCGCGCCGCCGGTTTTGTGGAACGTGAGGTCTATCATGTGGAGCGGGGCTTTGACTGGGATGATTTCCTCTATGAACTCGACGCCACCTCGCTGTTTTCCGAGCAAAAACTGCTGGAGTTGCGCTTGTATGGAGCCAAGCTCGACAATCCTGGCCGGGAAGCGATTGCGGCTTATCTCGACAGGGCGCCGGAAGATTTCCGGGTCTTAATCAGCGGGCCGAGAATCGACGGCGCCAGCCTGCGGACCCAATGGTTCAAACAACTCGAAAGCCGGCTGGCGCTGGTGCAGATCTGGCCCCTGGACCGGGCCCGCTTGCCGGCCTGGCTGCGGCAGCGGCTGAATCGGGCGGGAATCGCGCCTGACAGTTCCGCCCTGCAGGTGCTTTGTGACCGGGTGGAGGGCAACCTGCTGGCGGCCCAGCAGGAAATCGACAAGCTGGCCCTGCTTGCCGGGGCGGAACCCGGGGCGAATATCGAACTCAGCGGCGAAAATGTGTTACGACTGGTGGCGGACAGTTCCCGCTACGACCCCGGCAAGCTGGCGGAGGCCGCGCTTGCCGGCGAAACCGCCAGGGCCCAGCGCGTTCTCGCCGGCCTGCGGGCGGAAGGCGTCTTTCCCCTCATCGTGCTGGCGGTGATCGTCCGCGAACTGCGGCAATTGCTCGAAATCCGGGAAAAAGTGGACCAGGGTCAGGAACCCGGTCAGGCCATGGCAAGTTCCCGGGTCTGGCAAAGCCGCAAGAATCTGGTATCCCGGGCAATCGGGCGGCTTGGCGCGGACGACCTCCGGGAGATGCTTGCCCATTGCATGCGTATCGACCATGCCGTCAAGGGCCTGCGCCGCGCCAACCCCTGGGATGAATTGAGCCTGTTGCTACTCGGATTCTGCGAACTCGCCTGATCGCCCCCCCGCCATTCTGCGCGAACCCTCCCGTCATTCTGCGCGAACCCTCCCGTCATCCTGCGCGAACCCTCCCGTCATTCTGCGCGAAGTCGCAGAATCTCGTTTCGAGGCCACTGCATGAGATCCTGCGACTTCGCGCAGGATGACGGGGGGGTCGCGCAGGATGACGGGGGCGCGCAGGATGACGGGACACACACGCAGGGTGACAGGAAGCGTCCTCTTCCTAATTCAGGCCCCGGCGCTCAAGCAGGGCATTGATGTCGGCGTCCCGGCCGCGGAAGTTGCGGAACAGCGTCATGGCGTCTTCGGAGCCGCCGCGGGACAGCAGGCTGCTGCGGAAATGCACTCCGTTTTCCCGCAGCAGGCCATTGTTCTCCTCGAACCACCGCACCGAGTCGGCGTCGAGCACCTCGCTCCAGATGTAGGAATAATAGCCAGCCGAATAACCGCCCATGATGTGTGAGAAGTACGTCGCCCGATAGCGTGGCGGAATTTCATCCATGGCCAGTCCGGCCTGCTCCAGGGCGGCGGCCTCGAAAGCCATGACTTCATCGGCCTCCGGAACCTCCTCCGGGGCAAGCTGGTGCAGCGCCTGGTCAACAATGGTCGCCGCCAGATATTCGGCGGTGGCAAAGCCCTGGTTGAATTGCCGGGTAGAGAGGACCTTGTCGAGCAGGTCCCGGGGCATGGCTTCGCCAGTTTCATGATGCACCGCGTAGTTTTCCAGCACTTCCGGCCAGACCGCCCACATCTCGTTGACCTGGGACGGATATTCCACAAAATCCCGGGGCACCCGGGTGCCGGAAAAGCTCGGATAGCGCACATCGGAAAACATGCCGTGGAGGGCATGGCCGAATTCGTGGAAGGCCGTGGTGACCTCGTCGAAGGTCAGCAGGGTCGGTTCGCCTTCGGGCGGTTTGGTGATATTGAGATGATTTCCGATCACGGGCCGGGTCCCCAGCAGATGGGACTGGGGGATATAGGCATTCATCCAGGCGCCCCCGCGCTTGTTGGGACGGGCATAGAAATCGGCAATGAACAGCGCCAGGGTTTCGCCGGTGACATCGAATACTTCAAACACGCGGACGTCTTCCTGATAGACCGGCAAATCCGGGCGTTCCTCGAAACGGATGCCGAACAGTTCCCCGGCGGCGTAAAACACGCCTCGCCGCAGTACATTGTCGAGTTCGAAATAGGGTCGCAACTCGCTTTCATCAAAGTCGAAACGCTCGGCGCGGAGAATCTCGGTGTAATACGACCAGTCCCAGGCGGCAAGCGCGAAATCTCCGCCTTCCTCGTCGATCATCCGCTGCAGGTCCGCCGCTTCCCGGCGGGCGTTGACCGCGGTGGGAGGCGCGAGTTCGGCGAGCCGCTGGTTGACCGCCGCCACCGAGCCGGCGGTCTCGTCTTCCAGCACATAGGTCGCGTGATTCTCATAGCCGAGCAATCGGGCGCGCTCCGCCCGCAAGCGCAGGACTTCGGTGAGGGTTTCGCGATTATCGTACTCGCCGCCCCGGGAGCCCCGGGACAGGGAAGTCTCCAGCATGCGCTGGCGCAGCTCGCGATTCTGCAGGCTTGCCAGGGCCGGCTGGCCGCTGGTATTGAGCAAGGGCAAGACAAACCGCCCCGGCAGGTCGCGCTCCCCGGCTTCTTCCGCGGCGGCGGTAATCAAGGCTTCATCGAGACCCGTCAGTTCCTCCCGACTGTCCACCACAATGGCGAGATCATTGACCTCGCTGAGCACATTCTGGCTGAAGCGGGTTTGCAGCACGGCAATGCGGGCATTGATGTCCCGCAGCCGTTCCTGCTGCGGCGCATCGAGCGCGGCGCCGGCCCGGACGAAATCGATGTAGGTTCGCTCCAGCAGGCGCCGGGATTCCGGGTCGAGTCCCGGGGATTGCCGATTTTCATGCAACGTGGAAATACGGGCGAACAAATCGCGATTGAGCAGGATCGCGTCGTAATGGGCGGCAAGCTCCGGGGCGAGCTGCTGCTGCAGCGCCTGGATCTCGTCATTGGTATGGGCGCTGTTCAGGGCGAAGAAAACCGCTGACACCCGGCTGAGCAATTGTCCGCTCAATTCCAGGGCGACAATGGTGTTTTCAAAATCGGCTCCGGCAGCCTGGCCCGCAATGGCTTCCACTTCGGCGATGTGTTCGGCCATGCCGCGCTCGAAAGCCGGCTGGTAGTGCGCATTTTCGATGCGGTCGAATGGCGGGAAGTTGAGGTCATGGGGGCTATCGCTGAAGAACGGGTTTTCCCCTGCTTCGGCGTCAGCGGCGGGGGACGATTCGCTTGTGGACCGCGCCGTATTCATGGCCCCGGTTTCCGGCGCCGGTTCTTCAGGGGAGCAGGCTGTGAGCAGTGCGAGCAGCATGCCGGCCGCCACGGTCTTGCGGTGTCTGTTCATCGGGTCTTGCCTCTTTGCCAGTAGTTCGGGTCACGGCGGCGGCTCAAGCGCGGCAGGCGCTTCACCCCTCATGTCATTCTGCGCGGAGTGAAGCGTAGTCGCAGAATCTCCTGGTATTCTCTGAAAAACTCCATCCGTGGAGTTTTTCATTATCGCAAAACAAAAGCGTGGTTTTGTTTTGCTCCCGAATTCAATGGCTTACGCCATCGAATTCGGCGGCACTTCCATGTGCCGCAAGGGAAGCTCTGACTTGATCAGAGCTTCCCTTGCAGTGGCCACGCAATGGGATCCTGCGACTTCGCGCAGGATGACGGGGGGGGGGCGCGCAGGAGGACCCGCCGCGTGAGTGCGCCCCGTGCCAGAACGGGAATTGCCGTTTCATCAGTTCCATGATTGCAGAAAAACCACCAGAATGGCCAGCGGACAGACGAATTTGACATACAGCGGCCAGATTTTCCAGAACAGGCCGGATTGGGCGCCCGGGGCGCCTTCGGTAATTTCCGCCAGCACCGCATCGCGGCGCCAGATCCAGGCGACAAAGATGCAGAAGAAAAATCCGAGCAGGGGCTGGCTTACTTCCGTGGCCCAATTCACCACCAGATCAAACAGCGGATCGAAATTCAGCACGATGAGCAGCGAAATGCCCGCCACCCCGGCGCCGACGAGCATGGCCGCCCTGCCCCGGGCCATGCCGAGATATTCCACCGCAAAGGCCACCGGCACTTCGAGCATGGAAATCGACGAAGTCAGCGAGGCGATGGTCATCAGCAGAAAGAAGGCCAGCGCGACGAACAGGCCCACCGGGCCCATGGCGCCGAAAAGTTCGGGAAGCACCGAAACGATCAGGGCGGGGCCGGCAACCAGGCTCCCGTCGGGGTTGAAGATTTCGACGCCGCCGGCAAGGGCCACATACATGGCCGGCAGAATCAGCATGCCGGCAATGACCGCGATGCCGATATCGAGCAGGGCCACCAGACTGCCGGTCACCGGCAGATTTTCCCGCTTGCTGATATAGGAGCCGTAAATCAGCATGGTGCCCACTCCCAGCGACAGCGAGAAGAACGCCTGGCCCAGCGCGTCCACCAGCAATCGCGGATTGGCAATCTGGGAGAAGTCGGGCACCAGATAGGCGCGCAGGCCATCCATGGCTCCCGGCAGGGTGAGCACATGGATGATCAGCAGCAGCAGTATCCCGATGAGCATGGGCATCAGCCGGGAAGCCCAGCGCTCGATGCCGTCCCGCACTCCGGCCCGGATGATGTGAATCGTCAGCGCCATGAAACCCAGCATGAACAGGCCGTTGCGCCATTCGCCGTCGGTGGTGAGCCAGGCCGCCAACTGCTCCGCGCCGGCGAGGCGGGCGATGGGGTCGAGAAAGAAAGCCATCATCCAGCCGCTGACTATGGCGTAGAAACTGAGTATGAAACTGACGGTGAGAATGCCGAGGCCGCCGACGAATACGGCAAAGGCCCGGGTTTTCGGCCCCCGGGAAATGCCTTGCAGGGCCGCAATGGAGTTGGCCCTGGCATGGCGGCCGATAATCAGCTCCGCCATCAAGGCCGGATACGCCAGGGCGAAGGCAAGCAGCAGATAAGTGAACAGGAAGGCGGCGCCGCCGTTGGAGGCGGCATTGGTGGGGAACCCCCAGATATTCCCCAGCCCCACGGCGGAGCCCGAGGCCGCCATGAGAAAACCGAAGCGCGAGGAAAATTCACCGCGGCCGCTGGCGTGTGTTGTCCGGGCTACCATCGGCTCAGCCCCATGGCGTCGCGGACGCGGTCCATGGTCGCGCCGGCGGTTTGCCTGGCTTTTTCATTGCCTTGCAGGATGATCTCGCGGACTTCTCCGGGATCGTCCAGGTAAGGCCGGGCGGCCTTGCGGATGGGTTCGAGTTCGGCGAGCACCGATTCGATCACGGGTTTCTTGCAGTCGATGCAGCCGATGCCCGCGTTGGTGCAGCCTTCCCGCACCCATTGCCGGGTTTCGTCATCGGAATAGAGCTCATGGAACTGCCATACCGGACATTTGGCCGGGTCGCCGGGGTCGCTGCGGCGAATCCGGGCCGGGTCCGTGGGCATGGTGCGGATTTTCTTCTCCACCTGGCCGGGGTCTTCGCGCAGGGTGATGGAGTTGTTGTAGGACTTGGACATCTTCTGCCCGTCCAGGCCAGGCAGTTTGGTCACCGGCGTATGCAGGGCCCTGGGTTCGGTGAGCACCGGGGCGCCATGGAGGTGGTTGAAGCGACGGGCGACTTCCCGGGTCAGTTCCACATGGGCGGCCTGGTCGCCGCCCACGGGAACGAAGGCGGCGTCGTAGATGAGGATGTCCGCCGCCTGCAACAGCGGATACCCGAGAAAACCGTAAGTGTCCAGTGACTTGCCTTCGAGCCGGTTCTGCTGCTCCTTGTAGCTCGGCACCCGTTCCAGCCAGCTCAGCGGCGTGGTCATGGAAAGCAGCAAGTGCAACTCGGCATGCTCGGAAAGCGCGGATTGCAGGAAGATCGAAGACTTGGCCGGGTCGATTCCGGTGGCGAGCCAGTCGATGACCATGTCGATCACGTTATTGCCGAACAACCCGGTATCGCCGTAATCGGTGGTCAACGCGTGCCAGTCGGCGACGAAATAGTAGCACTCGTAGCCATCCTGCAATCTGGCCCAGTTCTTCAGGGCGCCGTGGAAATGCCCGAGGTGCAGCTTGCCCGTGGGCCGCATGCCCGACAGCACCCTTTTGCCTTCCGCCTGCTCAGTCACTTCCCGCTTCCTGTTCTGATTCGCCGTGCTTGTTGTCCGGCCATCGCATCAGGTAAAGGGGCTGCTGTCGCCCTTGCCCTGCCGCATGAGATCGGGAACGCCATCCACCAGGTCCACCATGGTAGTCGGTTCGATGCCGCAGGCGCCACCGTCAACGATCAGGTCCACGAGTTTGCCAATGCGGTCCCGGATTTCCTCCGCGTCGCTGAGCGGCCCTTCGTCGCCGGGAAGGATCAGGCTGGTGCTCATGACGGGTTCTCCCAGTTCTGCGAGCAGTGCCTGGGCCACCTGGTGTTCCGGCACCCGCAGGCCGATGGTCTTGCGTTTCGGATGCATCAGCCGCCGGGGCACTTCCGGGCTCGCCTTGAGAATGAAGGTATAGGCCCCGGGAGTATGGGCCTTGAGAATCCGGTAGGCGCTGTTGGGCACCTGGGCGTAGGTGGCGAGGGAAGACAGGTCGCTGCACACCAGGGTGAAATTGTGCCGGTCGCCAAGCTGGCGGATGCGCCGGATGCGGTCCAGCGCGCTCTTGTTGCCGATATTGCAGCCCAGGGCATAGGTGGAATCGGTGGGATAGACGATCACGTCGCCCTGCCGCAGATGATCCACGGCGATGCGGATACTGCGCGCCGAGGGATTGTCCGGATGGACCCTGAGCAACTGCTTCATTCGCTTACTCCCAGTCGCCGCCGAGGGCGAGGTTGAGGTGGACCCAGCTATCGAGGCGGGCGCGCCGCAGGCTGCTCAGGTCGGCCTCGGAGGAAAACAGCCTTTGCTGGATCGCGAGCACTTCCAGCAGGTCGGTTTCGCCT
>JAJDVS010000059.1 GCA_022825945.1 Pseudomonadales bacterium | reverse complement strand
TTTCCTGCAGGCCCGGACCCATGGTCCAGGCCCAGGCCAGGCGCAAGTCGCCGACATTGTCCCTGTTGATCTGATCGAGCGGGCTGTAGCCCCAATGGTTGGCCGTGCGGCGCCACATCAGCCAATCGCCGTCAGGCGGATTTCGCAGTTCCTCATCGCTGACCGGCGTGTAGCTGTCCAGCGGCGAATGGGCCGCGGACTGGAAAACGAAGGCAGAAAACGCGCATAAGGCCGCCGCGGGAATGAGCCGACCTGGGCTGGATCCTGGCATACGGGGACTCCTGATTCCTTGCATCAATAGGGATAGCCTTCCAGCCTTGGCTGGCCGGGGAACCAGTCCGGCACCCGGGCGAAATTGTTGCGGTTGGGCATTTCGATTGAGGACGGATTGTCCTGATTCAACTCCATGTCCTCGTCGATCACATCGTTGAGAAAGAGCAGGTAGGCGACGATGGCGTGATGACTCCCACCGATTCCCGCAGCGGGGCGGCGATGTGAAAATCGAGGCCGAATGCGTCGGTGCCGTGAATCACGCCTTCCGGCTCGGAAAGATGGCCCGAGGCGGGCCGGGTTGAGGCGAGGCCGAGTCCACCGGTCAGTGCTGCTCCGCGCTTGAGAAATTCCCTTCTATCGGATCGTTTGGAACTCATGGTTCTCGCTCCAGTTTGCCCGAAGTCAGATATCCGCTTCAGGTCGTTGAAAGGGATTGGGTTACTATGTAGCCTAATTTCCCCCCGCGGGCAAGACTGGATTTGTCAAAACGTCCCAACCGAAGAGATTAGCCATGAATTGCATGCAACCGTGCGGGAGACCGCCTGTAAACAAAACCGTCTTCCCGGAGGCCGACACCGGACCCGGCGCGGGAATCGCCGCGCGCCTTGCGGGCTTTCTCAGCCTGACGGCGGGCTTCGCCCTCGCCCAGCCGGCGCCGCTTGGCCAGGTGGGTTTGCAGGATGTCGCATTGTCCATCGAACATGTGGCGGGCAGCGTCTACATGGTGCAGCGGCCGGGTGGCGGCGGCAATATCGGCGCTTCCATCGGACCCGACGGCGTGCTGCTGGTGGACGCGCTGTTTGCCCCCATGACCGAAAATCTGCTGGAAGTTATCGGGGAAGTCACCGACCAGGACATCCGCTTCCTCGTCAACACCCATATTCACCGCGACCATGTGGGCGGCAACGCCAACCTGGCGGCGCTGGGCGTGACGATTTTCGCCCACGAAAAGACCCGCCAGAAGTTTCTGGAGGAAAGCAGCCATTTCCCCCGCAACGGCGGCACCTTCGCTCCCCAGACGCCGGCGGAGGGCCGACCGCTGATCACCTTTAACGACGCCATCACTTTCCATCTCAATGGCGAAGAGGTACGCGCCTTTCTCGCCCCGCCCTCCCACACCGACGGCGATGCCTTCGTGTATTTCCCCGAATCCGACGTCCTGCATCTCGGCGACGTGTTCCGGACCACCAGTTATCCCATCGTCGACAAGTTCAATGGCGGCACCTTGCGGGGAACGATTGCGGCGCTGGACCTGGCCATCGACATGGCGGGCCCGGAAACGAAAGTCATTCCCGGCCACGGCCTCGAAGTCGTCGGCCGCGCCGAGATGGTGGAATTCCGCGACATGATTCTCGACATACGCGACCGGGTGTACGCCATGATTCGCCAGGGCATGCATCTCGATGAAATCATGGCCGCGCAGCCTGCCGCGGCCCATGACGCCAAATGGGGCCGGGAAGCGAGCTGGACCGCGGTGGATTTCGTGCCGCTCGTTTACTACGAACTCGGCGGGGCGGGCCGGCTGGAAGACCGGCAATAAGGGGAACTCATGAAACTGCTCAACACACTGATATCGTCCGCCCTGGGAGCGCTGCTGCTGGCGGGCAATGCCGCGGGCCAATCCGCCGGCGACGAATTCGCCATCGTGCTGCCCAGCGCCGGAATCGATTTGCGGGATGCGCCTTCCGAGGCGGAATTGCTCGCGCCAACCCGGGTGGTGATGCTCGGAACCGGCACGCCGATACCCGACGCTTTCCGGGCGGGGCCGAGCATAGCGGTAATCCACAAGGGTGAGAGCTACCTGTTCGACGCCGGCGCCGGCGCGGTGCGAAACGCCGTGGTCGCCCGCTACAAGTACGACATTCCCTCGCTTTATCCGAGCCTGATCTGCTGCGTTTTCTTCTCCCACCTTCATAGCGACCACACCATGGATTTTTCCGAACTCGCCCTCACCATGTGGTGGGAGCGCAATGCGGGGCTCCGGGCCTGGGGGCCCGAAGGCATCGGGCGCATCGTGAACGGAATGCGGGAGGTGCATCTGGTGGATGTGGACATCAGGACCGAAAGCCTGCAGCCGCTGCGGAACCCCGACGGTTTCGAGGTAGCGGCGCGAACCATCGAGCCGGGCATTCTGCTGGAAAAAGACGATCTGGTAATCGAGGCATTTACCGTGGACCATGGCGCCATCCGTCCGGCCTTCGGTTTCAAGGTGACCACCGACGATCTGTCCCTGGTGATCAGCGGCGATACGGCCTACAGCGAAACCTTGCTGGAAAAGGCCAGGGGCGTTGACCTGCTGTTCCACGAAGTCATCAGCGAGGAGGGGGTCTTGCGCCTCCCGCCCGGATTCCAGCGCATCCAGAACAACTCCCACACCACCTCCAGAGAACTTGCGCGGCTGGCGGACATCGCCCGGCCCGGACTGCTCGTGCTCTATCACGGGCTGTTCTTTGGCGTCGAAGAGGGAAGCGTGCTCGATGAGATCCGCGCAACCTACGATGGCGAGGTGGCCCTGGCCGATGATCTGGATGTTTTTCCCTGAGCCTTTTCTTTTGAGCCAATCCAAATACAAATGAGAATCTATATCATTTGTATTTACATTCTCTGAAGTATTCGCTATTCTCCGCCCTGAAGCTGTCCGGCTGATCACTGTCGGTTGAAGTCAGCCCCGGTTCCGTCTGTGCCCACGCGTTCTCGCGCCGGGGCGCAATGTGAATCGGGTCATCTGCAAATTGCAACGGAGTACGCCATGAACAACCAGCAAGCCGTCTTGCGGCCTGATTTCTCCCCAACTTATTTTGCCGGGGCCGGCCTTGCCGCCTTGATCGGCTTTGCCCTTGCCGCACCGGCTTTGGCCCAGCAAGGCGAGGAAGGCGTCGAGGAACTGATCGTCACCGCCACCCGCCTGCCGCGCACCATCGAAAACATCGCCGGCACCGTATCCCTGATCACTGCCGAGGAAATCGAGCGCGAAATGGTGGAAGACCTTGACGATATTGCCCGCTTTCAGCCCGGCGTTTCCATCAGCACCGCGGCCCGGGGCGGCAATGAAGGATTCAGCATCCGCGGAATCGGCGGCAACCGCGTATTGACCGTCATCGACGGCATTCGCAGCAACGACATCTTCGAGGCCGGCCCCGCGACTTACGGCAGGGACAGCATCGACACCGACAACATCAAGCGGGTCGAACTGATCCGCGGACCCGCTTCGGTGCTGTATGGCGCCGAC
>JAJDVS010000006.1 GCA_022825945.1 Pseudomonadales bacterium | reverse complement strand
AAATTCCCTCCTTGGAATTTTTCATTATCGCAAAACAAAAGCGTGGTTTTGTTTTGCTCGCGAATTCAATGGCTTACGCCATGGAATTCGGCGGCACTTCCATGTGCCGCAGGGAAGCCCTGACTTAATCAGAGCTTCCCTAGCGAGCGAACGGGTTGACGATGGCCAGACCTTCGATGCGGCGGCCGGCCTGAAGGTCTTCGGTCAGCAATTGATCGCATTCCGCTTCAAGGGCGGCGGCGACGATCAGCGAATCGTAGATATGGAATCCATGTGCGCGTGAGAGTTCCACGGCGGTGTTATGCGTATCCAGACCGATCGGGCGAACGGGGCCGAGGGCGGTTTTCACGTCTTCGAGCGCCTCGGCGATTTCATCCCAACTCAAGCCGAGTTTTCGCCGCAGGACGTTGGCGAACTCATTCAGCACCTGAACGCTGATCGTTCCGCCTTCCGCTATCGCCTGGCGGGCTATCTCGCTCTTCGGATCGGTGGTCTGCGCATAGACCAGCAGATTGGTGTCCAGGAAGGCTGTCACCTGGCGTTGGCTTCGTTGCGGTCGAATGCGTAGTCCTTGGGTAAATCAAGGGCGCGTTTACGCATCCGCTCCACCGCCCGCTCCCTGCGTTTATCCCGCGCCACGGTAACTCGGGTGGGCCGCGCCGACACGATCTCCAGTTCGTCGCCCGACTTCAGCCCGAGATTTTCCACCAGCGACTTGGGAAGCCGCACCGCCAGACTGTTACCCCATTTCGAAATCCGCATGATCTTCTCCCGGATATACATGCAGCAAAGGATATCATAAGTATTCAGGGCCGCAATGCCGCAGGGAAGCGATAATGAAAAACTCCACGGATGGAGTTTTTCAGAGAATACCAAGCGGTCCAATGGAAACAAATTCAATCCTCATTGAGATTTTCGGCGGCTTCGAGGGCTTGCGACACGTTGGTCACGGGATAGACCTGTAATTCCGCGATGGGCTTGCGCGGCTTGTTGGCGGCGGGGGCGATGGCGTGGCGGAAGCCGTGTTTGGCGGCTTCGCGCAGGCGTTCCTGGCCGCCGGGAACCGGGCGGATTTCGCCGGCGAGCCCCACTTCGCCGAATACCAGCAGGTCCCTGGGCAGGGGGCGGTTGCGGAAGCTGGATACGATGGCGAGCAACAGGGCGAGGTCGGCGCTGGTCTCGCTCACCTTGACACCGCCGACCACGTTGACGAACACATCCTGGTCGGCCATGAACAGGCCGCCATGGCGGTGCAGCACCGCGAGCAGCATGGCGAGCCGGTTCTGTTCCAGCCCCACCGCCACCCTGCGCGGATTACCCAGGGCGCTGGCGTCCACCAAGGCCTGGATTTCCACGAGCAGGGGCCTGGTGCCCTCCCACAGGGCGACCACCAGCGAGCCCGGCGCTTCTTCTTCCGACCGGGCCAGAAAGATCGACGAAGGGTTGCGAACTTCCCTGAGGCCGGTTTCCGTCATGGCGAACACGCCGAGTTCGTTCACCGCGCCGAACCGGTTCTTGTGGGCGCGCAGGATGCGGTAGCGCGACTCGGTTCCGCCTTCGAGCATGACGAAGCAGTCGATCATGTGCTCAAGCACCTTGGGGCCGGCGAGATTGCCTTCCTTGGTTACGTGGCCCACCAGAAAAAGCACGGCGCCGTTCTGCTTGGCGTACTGGATGAGACAGGCGGCGCATTCGCGCACCTGGCTGACGCTGCCCGGGGCCGAGGGCAGTTCCGCGCTGTGCATGACCTGAATCGAATCCACCACCAGCAACTCAGGCCTGTGCAGGGCGGCGGCCTTCAGCACCTGCTCGACGCCGGTTTCCGCAAGCAGCTTGAGAGTCTCCCGGGGCAATTGCAGCCGGCGCGCCCGCATCCCCACCTGCTGCGGGGATTCCTCACCCGTCACGTACAGCGCCTCGCGGCCTTGCCCGGCGAGCAGGCACATGACCTGCAGCAACAGGGTGCTCTTGCCGGCGCCGGGGTTGCCGCCGATCAGCACCACCGAACCCGGCACGAGGCCGCCGCCAAGCACCCGGTCGAGTTCGCCGATGCCGCTGGCAAGGCGGGGCAATTCGGCAAGATCGATTTCAGCAAGCTGGGTCACTTCGCTCTGGACGCCGGCATAGCCCTGGCGCCGGACTGCGCGGGCGCCCTCCCCCGAACCGGGATTGAATTGCACCAGGGTATTCCAGGCATTGCAGGCGCCGCACTGGCCCTGCCATTTGGCGTAGTCGGCGCCGCAATCACTGCAGACGAAGGCGATTTTGGCTCTGGCCACGAGGATTCCGTCAGCGGTAGCGCTTCTCTACCCGGGCAGTGACGCGGGTAAACAGTTCATAGGCGATGGTGCCGGCCCGGGCGGCCACTTCGTCGGCGCCCAGGCCATCGCCCCAGAGAATCGCTTCGCTGCCGGGGCCGACGTCATCGACTTCGCCGAGGTCCACGGTAATCATGTCCATGGAAACGCGGCCCGCCAGTTTGCAGCGCACAAATCCGCCGCCGGACGCCACCAGCACCGGCGTGCCATTGGCGGCCGAGCGCGGGTAGCCGTCGGCATAACCGATGGAAACCACCCCCATTCTGGTGTCCCGGGGAAAGCGCCAGCTTGCTCCGTATCCCACCGCTTCCCCGGCCTTGACTTCGCGCACCGCAAGCAGGCGGGCGCGCAGGGTCATTACCGGCAGCAAACCGAGCTCCGCGGCGCTGCGACCGGCGACGGACGAACTGCCGTAGAGCATGATGCCGGGCCGCACCGTATCGTAATGGGCATCGGGCAGACACAGAATGCCGGCGGATGAGGACATGCTGCACTCGGGAGGCGCTCCGAGCACGGCGCCAAGCTCGCGCCGCAAGTGATCGAATGCCAGCAACTGTTGCCGGGTGAAAGCGGCGGAGCCGGCATTGTCGAGTTCATCGGCCCAGGCCAGATGGGACATGAGCCGCAGCTTCAGATTCTTGCGCTTCGCCAATTCCCGCGCCGCCGCCAGAATGGCGTCCGCGTCCAGCCCCAGGCGGTTCATGCCGCTGTTGTGTTTCAGCCAGAGCGTCAAGCGTTCATCGCCAGACAGGGAAAAATCCCGCAGCAGGCGCAATTGACCCGGCTCGTGCAATACCGGCTCAAGGCCGTATCTGGCGCAGTCCTCCAGTTCTTCCCCATTGCCGAAACCGGCGAGACACTGGATCGGCAATTCGCCTTCGACTTCCCGCAAGCGGCGGGCCTCCACCATGGTGGCCACGGCAAAACCGCGGATGCCGGCGTCCGCATCGCGCAAGGCCCTGGCGCATTCGGCCATGCCATGGCCATAGGCGTCGGCCTTGACCACGGCGATGATGTCCGCTGCGGGGCAGAGTTCGCGCACACGCTGGAGATTGTGGCCGAGGGCGGCGAGATCCACCGTGGCCCAGGCTCGCGCCGGGGTTTGCCGGGGTTTCGGCACGGCCTCAGGGATTGGGCGTGTAGCTGGCGGCATATTCCTGCCTGGCGCGGTTCTCGAAGCGGGTGAACTGGTTCAGGAAACTCAGGTATACGGTGCCGATTTCTCCGTTGCGGTGCTTGCCGATAATGACTTCGGCAACGCCCCGGTCCTCTTCCTTTGTGTCCTCCCCCTTGTAGACCTCTTCCCGGTAAAGGAACAGAATCAGGTCGGCGTCCTGCTCGATGGCGCCGGATTCCCGCAAGTCCGACATCACGGGGCGCTTGTTCGGCCGCTGCTCAAGGCCGCGATTGAGTTGGGACAGCGCGATCACCGGGCATTCGAATTCCCGCGCCATGAGTTTCATGGAGCGGGAAATCTCGGAGATTTCCGCCACCCGGTTTTCCACCGTGCCTTTCAGGCGCATGAGCTGGAGATAATCCACCATGATCAGCCCGAGTCCACCCTTGTGCTGCTGGCACAGGCGGCGGGCCCGGGCGCGCATGTCGTTGGGCGACAGGCCGGCGCTGTCGTCGATGTACAGCGGCCGGTTCTTGAGCCGCGACATGGCGTTTTTCATTTTCGAGCGATCCCCGGTGGAAATTTTGCCGTCGCGGATACTTTTGTGATTGATTTTCCCCACCGAGGAAATCATGCGGAACGTCAGGCTCTGGGCCGGCATTTCGAGGCTGAACACGAGTACGGGCTGTTCCTGGTGCAGGATCGCATGCTCCACGGCATTCATGGCGAAAGCGGTCTTGCCCATGGACGGGCGCCCGGCAACGACGATCAGATCGGATTTCTGCCAGCCGGAAGTGATCTTGTCCAGATCGAGAAAGCCACTGGGCAGGCCGGTGTATTCACCGCCGGATCTGGCGAGTTGTTCGATTCGCTCCACCGCGCCTTCGAGCAGGGGGTTGAGCGCTTCGGGCCCCTTGTCCTTGGGCCGGTCGTCGGCGATGCTGAAGATCTGCTGTTCGGCGCGGTCGAGAATTTCCTCCACCGGCGCGCCTTCGGTGTTGTAGCTGCTGTCGACGATCTTCTTGCCGGCGCTGATCAGTTGGCGCAGCAAGGCCCGGTCCCTGACGATTTCGGCGTAGTGGCGCAGGTTGGCGGTGCCGCGGTTGTTTTCGGAGAGATCGCTGAGGTAGTCCACGCCGCCTGCGCTGTCGAGCTTGCCATTGGCGGTGAGCGCGTCGATCAGGGCCACCACGTCGATGGGTTTGCCCGCGCCGGACTGCTCTTCCATGACCCGGTAGATTTCCCGGTGTTCAGGGTGGTAGAAGTCCTGGAAACCCAACACATCGGAAGCTTCGAACCAGGCGTCGCCATAGCCCATGAGGCCGCCGAGCACCGCCTGTTCCGCATCCCGGGAATGAGGCGGAACGCTGAGTTGCGAGGGCTCGTCGTCTCCCGTCATTGCCGAAAACGCCTGTGCTGCTGTGGCCATGAAGAAATATCCGGCGGGTTTAGGCAGAAATCAATAAAATATCATATTTTCAATAAGTTACAGAAATTCTGCGGGAATTGCGGACATCCAGTTTACTATAATTTCTCGACGAGTTAAGCCCAACACCCGTCTTCGCGAAAAACTCTTGTCTCCGTCGAATTTTTGTCATATGCTCGGCATATATCCCAACGAGATTGACCATGTCCCAAACCGCCAGGATATTCATGAATGGACGCAGTCAGGCAGTGCGCATTCCAAAGGCCCTGGCTTTTGAAGGAGTCAGGGAGTTGAGGGTCAGCCGGGTCGGCGACAAGCTTATCCTTGAGCCCACACGCAAAAGCTGGCTGACGTTGAACAAGGAAACTGATCCAACCGGATGTGACTTCCTGATACGCCGTCCCGATCTTTCCGTTCTCGACCCTGACCGGACCGGTTTCAAATGATCTACATGCTGGATACGGATATCTGCAGTTACATCATGCGTGAGCACGCAAATTCGCTATTGCGGACACTGCATGACAAATTTACTGACGGTCACAGTATCTGCATCTCGGTTATCACGTATCAGGAACTGAAGCTCGGCGCCGAGCGCGCCGGGACGGACAAGTATCACAGTCGCATTGCAGGGTTTTGCGAACGTATCGATTTCATCGCTGATTGGGGCGCCAAACAGGCGGATTCCTTTGCCCGCATCCACGCCAGACTGCTTGACCGCGGTATGCCCATCGGATTTGCCGATGCCATGATTGCCGCCCATGCCATTTCGCTCAATGCGACCCTGGTAAGCAACAACCGGAAACATTTTTCGAGGGTTGAAGGGCTGGATTTCGAGACGTGGAACAGTCGTTGAGGCCATCCACACGAATGCCCTATTCTTCCGCCTTGGGCTCTTCGTCCCGCGCCGGCCCGGCCGTTGCCCCTTCTTCGCTGGCGGGCATATCGTCCGCGGGCGCCTCATCGGAGGCTGCGACATCAGTGGCGGTTTCCGCCCCGGCTTCCACAGCCTCGGCGGGCGCATTGCGATTGGCCACCGCCAGCGCGAAAGTGGCTGTGACTTCAAAACCGAGGTCGGCGGTGACCTCATAGTCGCCGCATTGCCGAATCGAGCCGCCGGGCAGAATGACCTCTGACCTGGCCAGATCGCTGCCGGCCTTCTCGTTCACGGCGTCGGCGACTTCCCGGGAGCTTACCGAACCGAACAGGCGGCCTTCGTCGCTGGCGTTGACTTCGAGTCTAATCGCCAGGTCGGCCAGTTTTTCCGCCCGGCCCCGGGCGTGGGCGATTTTCTCATTGTGGGCGGCAAGCAGTTCCGTGCGGCGCTGCTCGAATTCCTCGAGATTCCGCCTGGTTGCCGGCACCGCCTTGCCCTTGGGGAACAGGAAGTTCCTGGCAAACCCGGAACGGACATTGACGGCTTCGCCGATATCGCCGAGTTTGGCGATTTTTTCCAGCAGGATAACGTTCATTGCAAGTTCCTCCGTTCCGCCCGGCCCGCTCAGGTATTTTTCTGCAAGCGCGCGCGAAAGTCATACCAACTGTCGATAATCGCCACCAGCACCAGCAAATACATCATGGTGGGGAAAATCAGCAGCATATACATTGCCACCAGCCACAGGGCCGATGCCTTCTTCCAGGCCACCAGCGAATGGGCCAGGGCCAGACCCGCCAGCGCCAGGGGCCAGGCCAGGTAAAAAACCCACGCATCCGGCAAGGCGTCCACCACACTGAGCAGCACAATGGGGGCCACCAGCGCCAGCGCCGCCGGCTGACTCAGGCGAAATGCGTGAAACTCCCGCTGGAAACCACCCGGGTTTACCAGCATCGCCTGCATCGAGCGGCCCAGCATCAGCAGCACCACCGACAGGGCCATGTAGCATACGGCCGACAGGGTCGTCATCAACTCCCGCAGCGCTTCCGGCGAGATGCCATCGAGATTGCCCGCCCCGGCGTACAGGCCGAACTGCTCGAAGGCGAGATCCAGCACCGCCGGCTGGGCCCGCAGAAAAATCTCGAACATGGCACCGACCGCCATCGATAGCAGCGCCACGCTCTGCCAGGAATCCGTGGAGCGCAGCACCGCGGCCAGCCCAAACACGCCGGCCAGCATGAGCAGGGGCATCGCGTTGCCCTGCAACAGCCAGAAGCCGGCAGGCAGCAGCGCCCAGAGCAGCAGGAACGAACCCGCCTGGGCACCCATGCGCAGGATGACCATGGCCACCAGCATCGGCGCCAGCAAGTTCACGACCGGGGGCAGCCCCAGCAGCACGATGGCCGTCGCCGCCTGTCTGCGTCCCGCCATCACATATTTGGCAAGGGCGCGCAGCATGACTCGTCAGGCCTGGTGACTGTCCGTATAGGGAATCAGCGCCAGAAACCGCGCCCGCTTGACCGCCGTCGCCAACTGGCGCTGATACCGCGCCCTGGTGCCGGTTATGCGGCTGGGAATGATTTTCCCGGTTTCGGAGATATAGGCTTTCAAGGTTTCCAGGTCCTTGTAATCAATCTCCTTCGTGCCTTCGGCGGTGAATTTGCAAAACTTGCGACGCCGGAAATATCGACTCATGGTGCTGTTACCTGCTTGTTGGAGTGCTTACTCGGTGCAATCATTCGGATGCGGTTTCGGCTTCCGGCTTCGCTTCTGTTTCCGCTTCGGGAACAGTGTCCGGTTCAGCTTGCGCCGCTTCCTGTTCCGCCTCGCCGGAATCGCCCGGCTGCGCTTCGGATTCCTGCCCGGTCCCCGGTTTTTCTTCAGCGGCATCCCCGGCGGCCTTTTCCGCTTCCTTTTCCTGCCGCGCGGCAATTTCCTGATCGCGCTGCTTGCGCCGCTGCTCGGCCCTGGCCTTGCGCTCGCGGGCCTCGCGCTCGCCCTTGAGGATCAGCGATTCCCCGGTGACCGCTTCGCGCCGCTTGATGAACAGATCGCGAATGACCGCATCGTTGTAACGGAACAGGGTGCCGAGTTCGTCCAGCGCTTCCTGGCCACATTCGATATTCATCAGGATGTAGTGGGCCTTGTGAATCTTGTTGATGGGATAGGCCAGTTGGCGGCGCCCCCAGTCCTCGGTGCGATGCACCGCGCCACCGCTGTCGGTGATGAGTTGGGTGTAGCGTTCCACCATGCCGGGCACCTGGGCCGACTGGTCCGGATGCACCAGGAATACGACTTCGTAGTGTCTCATTGAGACTCCTCTCGGTTTACGCCTTCCGTCAAGCGGGCGCCGCCGCGGTAAGGCAAGGAGTTGATCGGTGGCGCGAAGCCCCGCTCCGCGCAAAGAGGGGCGATTCTAGAGAAAGCGCCGGACTATTGCAAACGCGATCTCGTCATTCGCGCGTTCCCTCTCCATCATTCCGCGCGGCCCCCTTCTGTCATTCTGCGCGGCCCCCTTCTGTCATTCTGCGCGAAGTCGCAGAATCTCATGCAGAGGTCTCCCAGTGAGATTCTGCGACTTCGCGCAGAATGACAGAAGGGGGCCGCGCAGAATGACGGGAAGGGGATGCGCAAAATGACGGAAGGGCCGGGGGTTATCGGCTGCGACGCTGGCGGACCACTTCGAACAGGCAGACGCCGGCGGCGACGGAGACATTGAGACTGGCCATGGCGTCGGCCATGGGGACGGCCACGAGATAATCGCATTTTTCCTTCACCAGACGGCGGATACCCTTGCCTTCCGCGCCGAGCACGAGAGCGATGGGGCCGCTCAGATCGCTCTCGAACAGGCTTCCAGGTGCGCTGTCGTCGGCGCCTGCGATCCAGATTCCGGCTTGCTTGAGTTGATCGATAAAGCGCGCGAGATTGCTTGCGGTCACCAGCGGCAGGGTTTCGGCGGCGCCGCTGGCCACCTTGCGCACGGTGGCGTTGAGCCGGGCGGAGGCATTGGCGGGTATGACCACGGCGTCGGCGCCCGCAGCGGCCGCGCTGCGCATGCAGGCGCCGAGATTGTGCGGGTCGGTGACCGAATCGAGAATCAGCAGGAGGGCGTCTTCGCCTCTTGTCGCGAGCGATGCAAGCAGCCCGCGCTCGTCAAGGGAAATCGCCGTCGCTTCCCCGTCAAGCACGGCTACCACCCCCTGGTGCGCGCCATTTGCCAACCGGTCGAGTTCGCTCCGGCCAACTTCCTTGCAGGAAATGCCGAGACGCTTTGCTTCCTCGCGCAGGGAATTGAGGCGGCGGTCCTTGCGGCGGGCCTGCATGAGCAGTTCCCGCACCCGGGACGGATTGCGCCGGAGGACTTCTCCCACCGCATGGAGGCCGAACACCTGGCCAGTTTGCTGTCCCATGAGTTCGTTACATTTCAGCGTCGTCGTCCCCGGCCCGCGGCGGCTCCACGCCCGCTCTGGCCGCGAAACCCCGCGCGCCCATTGCCGCGCCTGTTTTTGCGGCGCCGGGGCGCGACGGAATCTTCGGCAGCGGGCGGCTCACCGGCGCCGGACAGTCGCAATTCGATTTTCTGCTCTTCCGGGATCACGCTGATGACCTGCACCCGCAGCGGATCGCCAAGCCGGAAAACCGCCCCCCTGCTTTCGCCTTCGAGAAGGTGCTGCACCGGATCGTGGTGATAATAGTCATTGCCGAGCATGCTGATATGGACCAGGCCGTCGATGTGGAACCCCACGATTTGCACGAAAAGCCCGAAGCCGGTCACGGCGCTTATGAGGCCGTCGAAATCCTCGCCGACATGCCGGCGCAGATATTCGCATTTGAGCCAGTTGACCGACAGGTAGCCCGCGGCGTCGGCGCGGCGCTCGGCGGCGGAGCAGCTTTCGCCGAGTTCTTCCATGACGAATGCGTTGTAGGGGTAAGCCTTCCCCCTGGCAAGCTTGCCGACTTCCGCCGTTGCGCGGGTCGCGGGATGGCCCCGACGGCGAATGAGATAACGAATGGCGCGATGCGCAAGCAGGTCCGGATAACGGCGGATCGGCGAGGTGAAATGGGTGTAGCGCGGGAAACCAAGACCAAAATGACCGATATTCTCCGGCTGGTATCTGGCCTGGGACAGGGATCGGATCAACAGGCCCTGCAACAGGTCCCGATCCGGGCGTTCGCCGCATTGCCGCAGCAACCGCTGGTAATCGGCGGGCCGCGGTTCGGACCCGCCCCCGAGGCTCAGGCCAAGGCCGCGCAGGTACTCCCGCAAGTCGGCGAGTTTCTCCGGGTCCGGCCCCTGGTGAACCCGAAACAGCACCGGCAGACCGGATTCCCGCAACATCGTCGCCGCCGCCACATTGGCGCAAAGCATGCATTCCTCGATCAGGCGATGGGCGTCATTGCGGGCAACCGGGACGATTTCCCGCACTTCGGCCCGTTTGTCCAGGACAATCCGGGTTTCGACGGTTTCGAATTCGATGGAGCCTGAATCGCCACGCCGCCGGTGCAGGAGCCTGAACAGCTCATGCAGGTCTGCGAGATTCCCGGCCAGCGGCGCCAGACGCGAGGCAAGTCTCGATGGGCTCTTGCCTTCCGTGGTTGCCGGCGGCGATACAAGTTCGGCGACTTCGGTATAGGTGAGGCGGGCGTGGGAATGAATCACGGCCTCGTGAAAACGGTAATCGCGCATTGCGCCGGCGGCGTCCATACGCATTTCACAGACGAGGGCGAGGCGGTCCACCCGGGGTTTCAGCGAACACAGCTCATTGGACAATTCTTCCGGCAACATGGGAATGACGTAATCGGGAAAATACGCCGAAGTGCCGCGTTCCCGCGCCTCAAGATCAAGCGCGCCGCCCGGGGAAACATAATGGGACACATCGGCGATCGCCACGAACAGGGTCCATTCTCCCGCCTTTTCACGACGCGCAAAGACCGCGTCGTCAAAGTCCCTGGCGTCTTCCCCATCGATGGTGACCAAAGGCAATCCCCGCAGATCGAGCCGCTGCCGGATTTCCCCGGTTTTCACCCGCTTGCCAAGCCGCCGCGCCTCGTGGCGGGCGGCCTCGGGCCAGACCAGCGGCAGCCCATGGCCGAGCACCGCGGCCCTCAGATCCGGGCGCAGTTCATCAAGCGCTTTGGCGGTAGCGTCCATCGATTACCCTAGGAGCCTGCGCCACAGGAATTCACGGCTGCAAATCCGCTCTCATCCGCGCCCCTGGGGGTTTGTTGGCCGGAACCGGTTCGGCCCGGGGAGGGGAAAGAATTCATGGGGCGGGCGAATTATACACCCAACCCCAATTCGCCACTCTATACGCAGTCTCGGAACAATTCTCATTATGGCGCTCCAACCTGCCTGTCATTCTGCGCGAAGCCAAGCGTAGTCGCAGAATCTCTTGCAGCGGCCACGCGATGAGACCCTGCGACTGCGCGCGGGATGACCGATGTGAGCGCGCCCATTGCCATAATGAGAATTACTGGCCTCGGAAAGAACTGATGGCGACCTGCCGCAGGCCGTGGCCGGGAGGCAAAAGCCCGCGCCATTGACAGGAATCGGCCTGATCGTTAGAGTGGCGTCCCCGTGCCGGCGGTCTCCGGCGCCGCATTCCGCACCCCTCATGCCCAGGTGGTGAAATTGGTAGACACGCTAGCTTCAGGTGCTAGTGATCGAAAGGTCGTGGAGGTTCGAGTCCTCTCCTGGGCACCATCAATTGATCGATAACGTGGAACGAACTCATTGTTTATTCAGGAAAATTCATGAAATTCCGATTGCTGTCCCGGCTTGGTCCCACTCTGCTCACATGTCTTTGCGCGGTAACTCCCGTTGGCGCGCAGCAGTCTGGCCGCCCCAATGTCGTCCTGATTCTCGCGGACGATCTTGGCTATACCGATATCTCGCCCTTCGGCAGCGAAATCAATACGCCGAATCTCGCGCGACTCGCCGCGGAAGGCTTGTCGTTCACCAACTACCATACCGCGGCCAATTGC
>JAJDVS010000047.1 GCA_022825945.1 Pseudomonadales bacterium | reverse complement strand
GTCGAAGAATCCGCCGGGATCGCCCAGGCGCGTTGCCGGGACCGGCAGCCCGTAATCGAAGAACGGCGTTTGCGACGCGAAGCCGAAAGCGGGATTGGAAGTCTCGCCGGAGATTTCCACGCCGGCGACAAGCGAATGGTTCATGGCGCCGGTGCTGAAATCCGCCTGCAGGTTGAGTTGCCCCTGCAACATCTCTTCCCTGCTTTCTCCGCTGAAAATCATCCTGTGTACGATGATGTTGTCCGGATCGTCACCAAGCGATACGAATGCGTCCACCTGGGGCTCGGTGATTCTGCTCCTTCTTTCGTAGCCGGCGTAACGTACCTGCGCGTTGAGGGAGACACCAGAACTGATCCGGCGATCGAGAACCGCCGAGGCCACGTCCGCCCGCGTGTCCAGAAAGTCCGATGCAAATCCGTAGAAGTTCTCCCTGTCCACCATCGGGGGACGGCCCTCGACCCAGGGAAATCCATAGTCGGGAATGCTCTCGCTGTCCAGATGCAAGTAGCTGAGCGTTAGACTCGTGGCGCTTCCAAGCTCGAGGCTGAGACTCGGCGCCAGACCGTAACGTCGGGACTCGGTGACGTCCCTGCCAGGCGCGTCCGCACGGTGGGCGAGTACATTGACGCGAAAAGCCGAATTTTCCGCCGCATCGAGCGGTTGATTCAGATCCGCCGTGATTCGGCGAATTCCGGCATTGCCCATGTTGACATGCAAGCTTCGCAGTTCGTCCTGCAGCGGTTTCTTGCTGCTCTGATTGATCACGCCTCCGGTCGAGCCGCGGCCGAAAACAACCGAAGAAGGCCCCAGCAGCACCTGTACCGCTTCCAAGTTGAACGGGTCCCGCGCGTAGTTGCCCGTGTCGCGCATGCCGTCGAGAAACATGTCGTTGCGGGAGGAAAATCCCCTCACGGACGGGTTGTTGCCCTGCCAACTGAATTCTCCGGCCCCGAGCGTGATGCCCGGCACGTTGCGCAAGGCCTCGTCCAGGCTCATGACGTTGCGGTCCTGCATCATCCGGGATGAAAGCGTGGTGACGGATTGGGGAGTGTCGAGCAGGGATTCCGTGAGCTTGCCGACGCTGTTTTCGTCTTCCACATAGCTGTTGCGGCGCTGGACACCCTCCACCACTATTTCCTCGACCTGCGCCTCCTGGCCAAAAGCCATGCCGGCGAGCATGGCGCCGGCGCCGGTCCCGATCAACTTGCTGGAGATGAGCTTGCGAATCCACATGGCTGAAACATAGCAATAAACGAATTCCGTTTCCTGAACTTGCGGGATGCCGAATTCACGCGACACCCATGGCAGATCCGCGATTGGGCTATAATGCGCAGTTTCCTGGGTGGCATCACCGAGACAGTCATGGGCGAGCCAGCGCGCAGCGCCAGCGTTCAGCGAAATACGAAGGAAACGCGGATTTCGGTTTCACTCGATCTCGACGGCAGCGGCCGGTTCGAGGCCGAGACCGGGCTGCCTTTTCTGGAACACATGCTCGACCAGATTGCCCGGCACGGCATGATCGATCTTGCCATCAAGGCCGAAGGCGATCTGGAAATCGATGCCCATCACACCGTCGAGGACCTCGGCATCACCCTCGGCCAGGCGCTGCACAAAGCGCTCGACAAGACCGGCATCCGCCGTTACGGCCATGCCCATGTGCCGCTCGACGAGGCGCTTTCCCGGGTGGTGATCGACTTT
This sequence comes from Pseudomonadales bacterium, assembly GCA_022825945.1. GTDB lineage: Bacteria > Pseudomonadota > Gammaproteobacteria > Pseudomonadales > Pseudohongiellaceae > UBA9145. The sequence goes on along the minus strand of JAJDVS010000047.1, from coordinate 21,385 downwards.
TCCGGACGGCCGGGGCTTGAGTACCACGCCGATTTCGCGCGCGCCGTCGTCGGCGGATTCGATATAGACCTGTTTCGCGAGTTTTTCCAGGGTTTTGTCAATCATGCCTTGGTCACCTTGCATATCGACAATATCCGCGGCCGCAACGCCCACCACCAGATCGAAACGATCTTCAAGGCATTCGGCCGCGCCCTGCGCATGGCGGTGGAGTTCGATCCGCGCTCGGCGGGAGTGATTCCCTCAACCAAGGGCAGCCTGTAAATCGCCTTGTGCCGCCGCTTCACGCCAAGGAGCCCCGCCCGCATCCGTCCGGCATCAAGAGCAATTCCCATGAGCACGCTTGCGGTCATTGATTACGGAATGGGCAATCTGCACTCCGTCGCCAAGGCTGTGGAGCATGTGGGCCGCGAGCTTTCCCTTGCACTCGACGTGGCGGTTACCGCGGATGCGCAGACCATCGCCCAGGCGGACCGGGTGATTTTCCCCGGTGTCGGCGCGATTCGCGACTGCATGGCGGAAATCAACCGGCTCAATGTGGGGAAAATGGTGGCCGAAGCCATGCAGACCCGCCCGGTGCTTGCCATCTGCGTGGGTATGCAGGCGCTGATGGCGTATTCCGAGGAAAACGGGGGTGTCGATTGCCTTGGCCTGATTCCAGGGCAGGTAAGGTACTTTGGCGAAGAACTGCGCGATGCGGCGGGTGCCCGGCTCAAGGTTCCCCACATGGGCTGGAATGAAGTGCGCCAGACCCGCGCGCATCCCCTGTGGGAAGGCGTTCCCGATAACAGCCGCTTCTATTTTGTACACAGCTACTATGCGCAGACTGACCGGAACGATCTCGTCGCCGGCACATCCCGCTACGGCAAGGAAATGGCCGCCGCCATTGCCGACCGCAATATCTTCGCCACCCAGTTCCATCCGGAAAAAAGCCAGAAGGCAGGATTGCGCCTACTCGGCAACTTCCTGCTGTGGTCCGGTGAAGCCTGAGGAAGCAGAATGCTGGTCATTCCCGCAATAGACCTCAAGGACGGCAAATGCGTGCGTCTGCGCCAGGGCCGCTTCGACGAGACCACGGTGTTTTCCCAAGATCCGGTGGCCATGGCGGGACAGTGGCGGGATCAGGGCGCCAGACGCCTGCATGTGGTGGATCTCGACGGCGCGGTGGCGGGCGCGCCGGTGAATGCGGGCATCGTCGAGGCCATCGTGAAAAAGTACCCGGACCTGTCGCTGCAAATCGGCGGCGGGATTCGAAACATGCGAACCGCCGAATCCTGTATTGCGGCCGGCGTCCGCTTCGTCATCATCGGCACCGCCGCGGTGCGCGAGCCGGAATTCGCGGCCGACGCCTGCCGGCGTTTTCCCGGCCAGGTCATTATCGGCATTGACGCCAAAGACGGCATGGTGGCCACCGGCGGCTGGCTGGAAGTGAGCGGGACTAGCGCGGTTTCCCTGGCCGCCCGCTTTGCCACCGGCGGCGCCAGCGCGATCGTGTACACCGACATCGCCCGGGATGGCATGATGCGGGGAGTCAATGTGGAAGCCACTGCGGCGCTGGCGGCAGGCTCGCGGATTCCCGTGATCGCGTCCGGCGGCGTAACCGATCTTGGCGACATCACGCGCCTGAAGCGGGCGGCCATGACCTGCGGCGGCGCCGGCATCATGGGGGTGATCGCGGGCCGGGCGCTGTATGAGGGCGCTCTCGACCTCGCCGAGGCCCAGCGGGAGGCGGGCTGAGGTCATGGGGCTTGCCAGGCGCATCATTCCCTGTCTTGACTGCGACAATGGCCGCGTGGTCAAGGGTGTGCGTTTCGTCGACATCCGCGACGCCGGCGACCCGGTTGAAGTCTCGAAACGCTACTGCGACGAAGGCGCGGACGAGGTCACTTTCCTCGACATCACCGCCAGCCATGAGGGCAGGGCAACAACCGTGGAGACCGTGGGCGAAATCGCCTCCCAGGTATTCATACCGCTTACCGTCGGCGGCGGCATCCGCACTCTCGACGACATCCGCATGATGCTCAACGCCGGCGCCGACAAGGTGGCGATCAATACCGCCGCGGTGTTCGACCCGTCTTTCGTGCGCGCCGCCGCCCAGCGTTTCGGCTCACAGTGCATCGTCGTTGCGGTGGACGCCAAACAGGTCGCGGGCGAGCCCGGGCCCAAATGGGAAATCTTTACCCACGGCGGCCGCAAGCCTACTGGCATCGACGCGGTGGAATGGTGCCAGCGCATGGTGGATTACGGCGCCGGCGAAATCTTGCTAACCAGCATGGACCGGGACGGCACCAGGGAAGGTTTCGACAACCGGCTCAATCGCGCGGTCAGCAGCTCGGTGCGGACACCGGTCATCGCATCAGGCGGAGTGGGCGTTCTGGAACATCTCGCCGCGGGCGTTCTGCAAGGCGGCGTCGATGCGGTGCTCGCCGCAAGCATTTTCCACTTCCGCCAGTTCACCATCAGGCAGGCCAAGGAACACATGGCCGGCCGTGGCATTGAAGTGCGGCTGTAGCAGCTCGGCTCAGCCGGTGTTCAGCGCGGCCGCAGGGTATTGAGTCCCTTCAGCAAATTGAGCGCTTCATTGAGCTGAAAGTCGGTGCTGATGACCTCGGCCGCGGACACCAGGGCGGCGGTGTTCTGCCCCGCGCCGGCTCCATTACCGATGCTGCCGGGCAGGTCGGCTTCGGCGAACTGGGCCACATTGCGCGGGCGGCGGGTAATGAAGGCTTCTTCCACCACGATGTCGGGCTCGATGCCCTGGGCCTGTATCGAGCGGCCCTCGGGGGTGTAATAGAGTGATGTCGTCAATTTGATCGCCCGTTGTCCATCGAGCGGCAATACCGATTGCACCGAACCCTTGCCAAAGCTGCGGGTTCCCATCACCACGGCGCGGCCATGGTCCTGCAGGGCGCCGGCGACGATCTCCGCGGCGGACGCCGAGCCGCCGTTGATCAGCACCACGAGCGGCAACTCCGGCGCCACGGTGGCTGTCTCGGCGAAATACTCGGTTGCCGACTCCCGCATCCTGCCCCGGGTATACACCACCCTGCCGGAGTCGATGAAAGTGTCAACGACTTCCACCGAGGCACGCAGGACACCGCCGGGATTGTTGCGCAGGTCGAGCACCATGCCCTTGAGGTTGTCCCCTTCGCCGAGCAGGCTGGTGACTTCATCCTGAAAATCGCGCCCGGTATTGAGCTGGAAAACCGGAATGCGAACATAGGCGTAGCCCGGCTCAAGCATTCGGCTGCGAACGCTGTTGACGGCGATGACTTCCCGGATGATTTCGAGATCGAAAGGTTCCAGCCCGTTCCGGGAAACTGTGATCGTGACATCGGTTCCGGGCTCGCCGCGCATGAGGCTGGCGGCGTCTTCGGGCAGCATGTCGCGCACCGGCTGATTGTCGATGGCGACGATCAGGTCGCCGGCGCGGATGCCGGCGCGCTGGGCGGGAGTGTCGTCGATGGGAGCGATGATCAGGATATAGCCGTCCCGCTGGCCCACTTCCACCCCGAGGCCGCCGAATCCGCCGGTAGTGGTCTCCTGCAACACGTCGAATTCGCGTCCTTCGACAAAACCGGAATGCGGGTCGAGATTGGACAGCATGCCGCGGATCGCATTCTCCAGCAGGGTGCGGTCGTCGACCTCCTCCACATAGGACATGCGAATGCGGTCCAGCGCCTCGGTGAACAGGCGCACGTCATCGAGCGGCAGAGGCAGCGCGTCGTCCTGGGCCTGCGCCACGCCCGCAAGGGCAAGCAGCAGGCAGGAAACAAGGCCTTCATGGAATGGTCCCATTCGATTTCTTGTCATCTGATGTCGGCCCCAAAGCGGAATAGCCCGCGCCAAAGCCAATACTTCCAGTTTCTCCACCGCTTGGCAATTGGGTCTGGGGGCGGTAGACGCGGTCGCCGGGGTAGATGATGTCGATGCGTTCGAGTTCGAGAGTCTCGAGCGCGAAACCCTCAACCCTCAAAGCTTGCGCCCACCTTGGGATGCCCGGCGAGTTCCCGGGGCATTGCGAGTGCGAACTCTGCGCGAACGTGCGGATTCCGGGAGAGATTCTGCGACTACGCTACGCTGCGCGCGGAATGACGGGACGCAGACGCTCAAAATCCGACGCTGAAGCCTACTTCAAAGGTAGTGTCGCTGGTGTCGAAGAGACCGATGTTGCTGTCCTGCTGCTGGCGGTAGAGGTTGATCAGCACTTCGACGGGGGTGCCGTTGATGGCGGTGCCGCGGCGGTATTGCAGCAAGGCGTAACTGCGGTTGAGCCAGCGTGGGGCGCCGCCGTCGAGCAGGGGGCTGTAGCTTTCCCGGTCTTCCAGCCGGGTATGGTTGAGCACGGCGCGGAGCAGGCCCCGGGGTAGCGGGTACTGCCAGTTGGCCGCGAACTGCCAGCCGCGGCGGTCGCCGCCGGGGCGGTCGGATTTTATCGCCCGGCTGTCGAGCAGCGCCGCCTCGAAACCGAGATTGCCGAAACTGCGCTCTTCATTCCCAAGCGGGCAGGCGAAGCCGCCGCCAAGGCGGGAGTCGAAGGCGTTGAGCCAGCTCTGATCGTGGAACAACTGGTATTGCGTGGCGGCATCGAAGAAAGGGCGGCAGGTGAGCACCGGGGAGATGCTATAGCGCACTCTGGCGTCGGCTGACGTGAACAGCGCCGAGCCGCCAAAAGCGAGGCTGCGGACGCCGGAATCGACTTGCCAGCTCCCGGTCCGGCGCGGTCGGACGAAGTTGTAGCGGCCGTCGAATTGCAGCAGGTCGGTGTTGCGGTCATTACTGACGCGGCCCCGAACCTCGCCGATGAAGTTGTGCTGACGGTCGGGTCCGAGCAGGCGGTGCCGCGCGGCGAAGCCGATGTTCGTATACGGCCCGCTCAAGGTCTCGAATTCTTCGCCGAGCGCCAGCAGGACATTCTCTCCGGCGATGGTCAGGGTGACCTGGCCCGGGTCCGGCGCGCCATTGAGATTGCTGTCGTAACCAAGCAGGAAGTCGCCCCGGAAAGATGTATCCCGGGTAACCCCGCGCCATTGCTGCTGGCGGCTTTCCAGAGCGGGGCGCAGGTTCGCCGGCAGGTCGGCCCTGGCCAGGGTCTGCTCGTTGAGTTCGATGGCGGCGAACAACTGCCCCTGCTGATACAGGGCTTCGGCGTAGTCGATCTGGGCCGCGCCATTGTCCGGGTCGAGCAGGAGCGCGCGCTCAAGGGCCTCGGCGGCTTCCGGCAGCAATCCGCCATTGAGCCAGGCGGCGCCGATCAGGGCGAAGTACTCGGCGGATGCAAGGCAAAGCGGCAGGAAAGCGTCGAGTTCGCCGGCGGCCCGCAGCCATTCGACTTGTGAGCGGGAATCCTGCCCGGCAATCCAGGGGCTCAGGTCCGGGCAATTCTGGGCGGCGGATGGCGGGGGCAGGCAAAATGCCAGGGTAAGCGCCAGCGCCGCCTGGAAACGAATCATCATGGAATTCCATGCAACATGGGATGTCCAGACACAAAATGGAGAATGTGCAGGAAGACGTATGCTGAATCCCGAACCTGGATGGAACGGATTATCTTGAATCCAGGGCAAACGGGCAAATTGGAACGAATGTCAGACAGGTCTCAGGAACGGCCGCCGTGGATCAGCTTCAGGCCGCGGTCCCCGGTTCGCCTGCCGGTGCTGGGCAGGGCGAACAATTGCTGGGGGTTGCGCAGGCCATCGAGCAGGAAGTGGCCCTGGGATTCGAGTTTTTCGTCCTTGAGTTTTCTCGCCGCAACACCGCCAACGAGAACCGGATGGGCGAGGTCCGCGGTCAACTCCTGTATGCGCAGGACAATGGTTACCGTGTCCCCCAGCAGAACGTGGCCGCGGCGGTGGGCCGGGCCCACCGAGCCGATCAGCACCGAGCCCTGTTCGACGCCGATGCCGAGAGCCAGAGGTTCCAGGCCCTGGGGTGAATCTTCCGGCAGCATGTCGGCGATTTCGATGGCCTGCATCTTGCGCGCCGCCTGCAGGGCATTGCGGGCGGCGATGGCGTCCTGGCTGTCCCAGACCGCGATCAGGCCGTCCCCCTTGAACTCATGCACCCGTCCGCCGGAGTCCTCAATGATGCGGGTGGCCCGGGTGAAGAAATAGTGGAGAACCGCCGCGGATTCTTCGGGAGGGCGCGATTCGCCAAAGGCCGAGAAATTGCGCAGGTCGGCGCAGAGCAGGGTCATTTCCGCGCGGCGGGCGTTGATGCTTGAACTCGGCAGGCTGTAGGCTATTTCCCGGGCGATTTCATTGGGCAGATAGCTATTGAGATTGCCGAAGACGCGGCCGCGCTCGGCGCGCACCCGGCTGTACTCAAGCAGCAGCAGCATGCCCGCCGCCAGTGGGCTGTACAGCGCCGGGAACAGCCAGCCAAGCCAGACACCCTGGCCCTGCAGCAACTGGATATGCAGAGTCAGCATGACGATGGGCAGCAATACACCGGCGGCCGGCAGGCCGATTGCGGACCAGCGGCTGCGGCCGGCGGCAAGCAGATACAGCGCAAAAGCTGCGGCAAGGCTCAACAGACCGAGCAGCAGGCCGGCGGAAGCCGGCGTATAGGGAATCTCGCCATCGAGCAGGCTGCCGAGGATGCGGGCCTGAAGCTCCAACCCGTGGGCCACGCCGGCATAGGGCGTGGGCACCACATCGCCCATGCCGAAAGCAGTGCCGCCAATCAGCACCCAGACATTGTCTAACCAGGCCGGGTCGAAATTGCCGTTGAGAATGTCCACTGCGGGAACCGCGCGGAAGGCCGATGGGTCCCGGGCATAGGAAATCCGCAGATTGCCTTCGCTGTCCACAGGGATTTCCAGATCGGGATAGGCCACCAGCCGCAGATACCGGGCGGGGCCGAACAGGCCGCCGCCGTCCACCATGGTGGCCGACCAGTTGTCCGCCTGCACCGCGGTCAGCCAGCCGGAAAGCGCCAGCGCCGGATAGCCTTCGCCATCGACGCAGATTGCCGCCGGCGTCTTGCCCACCGAGCCATCGCTGGAGATGACCGGCGTGATATGCCCCTTGGGAATACCGGCGAAAGCGCCATTGGCCGCGAGATATCGCCCGGTCTGGGGCAGACCCGCGGCGCATTGCAGGCCGGCAAGCGGATGGGTCATCACGCCGGCCTGCACCGGTTGCCCGGATTGCAGCACGGGCATCTGGGCGAGCACGGCGCCGCTGCTGGCGGCAAGCGCCGCGCCGAGCGCCCCGTCGCCGGGACGCGGTTCGGAGTGGATGATATCGTGCAATTGCAGTTGCGCGCCGGCTTCGTCAATCGCCGTCACCAGGCGCGCCATGGTTTCCCGGGGCCAGGGCCAGGGGCCGACTTCGGAAAGACTGGCCTCGTCGATAGTAACCAGGGTAATGCGCCGCTCTTCGGCAGCGTCGGCGAACATTGTCCAGCCGAGGGCGCCGAGGCGCTCTTCCAGGGTCAGCATGGCGGGGCGCAAGGCGGCGAAAAAGCCGAGCGCAAGCAATGCCGCCAGCGCCAGCATCGCCAGCCGCGACCAGGCCGGCGGCAGGCGCAGAAGCGCCGCTACGGGATTCCAGTTTCGCGTCGCGTTGATCATCAACGGCTATCCCACAGGGTAAGACCGGAGATTTCCCCTTCATCGAGTTGTTGCTCGAAAGAGTACCCGGCCTCCTTGCCGTCGAGCGTGACCGCGCCGCTCACGCGCTGGCTGCTGTCCCTCATGCGGAAGAATCCGCCGTCATACACGCGACCTTCGGCGCTGAACAGCACCTCACCGGTTGAATCGTGATTGAGCGTCAGGCCGGTGCTGAACAGGTTGCGGTCGAAATTGATGGCAAGATTGCCGTCGCTGACCTGCATGGCGACAGTTTTGCCCTGTTTCCTGTAGAAGGCCTGGGCGGCGGCAAGGTCGAATTCGACTTCACCGAGGCCGTCATTGACATCGCGGCTTTCCAGGTCGGGCCGGAACAGCGCGTATTCGAAATTGCCCACGCTGACCTCGCGGTCCTCCCGGGCGACTTCATAGGCATAGGTGATGCGTTCCAGGGCGCCCTGGCCATCGCCCCAGCGTCCCCAGGCCATCTGCCGTTGCCGGTTTTCCTCCTCGCCGAAGGGAACTTCCGGGGTGAAATCAGGTTCGGGAGTCGTATCGTTGCCCGTGGACGTGGCAGAGCTCAGATTGGCAATGCCCGTGTTGACACGATCGTTGGCGGTGCCTTCCAGGTAGACCTCGGTGGCCGCGGTGATTTCCTCTTCGCTTTCCGCGGCGGAATACACTGCGTCGTCCACATCGCCGCGGAGGGCGTCCGGATCGGTTTCATGCACCGCCGGCAATACCCGGGGCGCCTGGGAGCCAAGGTCGAAGCCGAGCATCTGTTCCGTGGCGCCGCTGAGTTCCACCGCGTTGGCGGCGCAGGGGCCAAAGGCTTCCACAGTGCATTCTTCGGAATAGGGGGCGAGAACGATGGCGCCTTCGTTGACCAGCGCGCGCACCGAATCCCGGGTTGCGCTGACGACGAAATCGGTGCCGCGAACGCCGATCGCGGCGATGGGCGTATTCAGGCGAAAGCGCTGGCGGGCGGAACTTGCCGCGTCGCCGGAAATCGAACGGGTGACGCCTTCTTCAAGACTGAACTTGACCGTGGACCGGCCGGGGTTGCCGCGGTTGTACTCGTAGCGCACGATTTCCAGGCGGCTGTCGGGCCGCACGCTGACCAGGGCATTGTCGATGAAGCGGATATGCACATGGCCATTGGGTTCGGTCCGCACGAAATCGCCCGCGTCCACCGGCATGCCCAATTCGATGCGCCGGCGTTCGCCTCCGGGAGCGTCGAGCCAGGCACCGCCAAGCACCATGCTCACCTTGCCGGCGGCTGGCTGTGGCGCGCCATTGCCGGCAGCCAGCGCAGGGTCGAGCGCCAGCGCCTGCCATTGCCAGCCGAAAAAAAGAAGCAGGAGGGTAAAAGTTTTACTGCGGATGCCGACTTTCATGAGTTCAGTCTTCAATCATCAAACGCTATGGCTTCGTCTTCGAACTGGCGGAAAACTGCCGCGATCTTCGTCGTTCCTGGCCAACATGAGGTGCCCTGGGGCTCTCGTGACTCATGAATCTAGCGCAAGTGTCGATAAATTGACGTGACCAGAGTCACAAGCAATTGCGATACTGGAAACCTGCGCTGTTCACCGACCCCAATACTCTGGCGGGAATCAACGGACCCATTGTATGCAGGTTACTCCCGAATTGCTAAGCAGGTTCACCCTGCTGAAGCCGTTGCCGCGCCAGGTGCTTGAGGGGCTCGCTCCCCACGCCAGCCTCGCGCGCCACGCGCGCCGCGAAGTGGTGGTGCGGGCCGGAGTCCGGGAAGATCGGGTCTGCTTTCTTTTCGAGGGCCGCCTGCAAGGCGTGGGGCATACCATCGATGGCCGCGAAGTCGGGCTTTATTTCGTAGAACCAGGCGACTTCTGCGGCGAACTTGCGCTGTTCGACGATAATCCGCAGCCCGAGTTCGTCATTGCCACCGCCGCCGCCGCCGTGGTCTTTCTCGCCCGCAATCCATTGCGCGAGGTCATGCTCAACAGCAGCTCGGTGAGCAATATCGTCGGCCGCAAGCTCGCCGAGAGGGTCCGGCAGATGACCGAGCAGCGCACCCTGCTCGGCCTGAGCAATATCGATCAGCGGGTCTGTGGCCAGTTGTATCTGCTGATCAAGGGCGAGCAGCGGCAGGTGGAAAGCGGCGAAATCGTCAATCCGCCCACCCACCAGGAAATCGCCATCATGCTCAACATCAGCCGGGAACGGGTCACCCGGGCGTTTCAGGCCCTGCAGTCCCGCCGCATTGTCCGCCGCGACGGGCCGGGGCGGCTGGTGATCATCGACCTCAATTCCCTGCGCCGCTTCGCCAGGGGCGAGGAGGAACTGTGACGCCGGACACATGCACGGGACAGCGAATTGTGGTCAAATCACGAGTTGTCAACAGTTGAATTGTGCGATTCCGCCCGCATCTAACGCAAACCCCGGGCGCTGACCCTGCGCCACCCCAGGGCGCTGGGAGGCTGCGCCGTAGGAATTCGCGAAAGCGAAAATTCGCTATCGCCGCGCCCCTGGCCGCTCGATTGAGGCGAATATTGGTGGATATGCAACGAAATCGAGCGGCCAGGGGCGTGGATGAGAGCGGATTTGCAGCCGTGAATTCCTACGGCGCAGCCTCCCAGAGAGCCACACGCCCCAGTGAGCGATACCAATGAATCGCAACAAATCCAATAGCAAGTTTCCCGAGCTGGCGGAAGCGCTGCGCGACATCCGCCACTACTTCGGCTTCGCCGCGCTGTTCAGCGCCGCCGTCAACTTGCTGATGCTTACCCCCATCATCTACATGCTGCAGGTCTACGACCGGGTGGTGGCGAGCGGCAGCGTGCCGACCCTGGGGATGCTGACACTGCTGATGGTCTGCCTGCTGCTTTCCATGGGCGGCTTTGAATGGGTGCGCTCCATGGTGATGATCGGCGCGAGCAACCGCCTCGAACAGCGGCTGCGGCAGCGGGTGGCGGAAGCTACTTTCAACCGGGCGCTGCTGTCGGGCGGCATGACCACCAGCGCCCAGCCCATGAACGACCTGTCCCAGTTGCGCCAGTTTCTCACCGGCAGCAGCCTGTTTGCCTTTTTCGACGCGCCCTGGGTACCCATCTATATCTTCGTGATGTACCTGTTCCACCCTTATTTCGCCCTGGTGGGCGTTGTCGCCATCATCATCATGCTGCTGCTCGCCCTGGCGAATGAAAAGACCACCAGCCCCAAGCTGCAGGACGCCAACTCGCTCAACAGTGCCGTCAACAACCAGTTGACCGGCACCCTGCGCAATGCCGAAGTCATTGCCGCCATGGGCATGGGCAAGGAAATCCGGGCGCGGCAGGAAGACGGCTCGGAGCAGGTCATGGAACTGCAAAGCGCCGCCAGCCGCCAGGCGGGGGCCTTTACCAGCATTTCCAAGTCGCTGCGCATCATCATGCAATCGCTGACCCTCGGCCTTGGCGCCCTGCTTGCGCTGCAACAGCAAATCTCGCCGGGAATGATGATAGCCGGCTCGCTGCTGCTCGGCCGGGCGCTGGCGCCCATCGATCTGCTGGTCAACACCTGGCGCGGTTTCAGCGTGGCCCGGGCGCAGTACCGCCGGCTCGGCGAACTGCTGGAGCAACTGCCGCCCCGCAAGCAGCCCATGTCATTGCCCGCGCCCACGGGGCGGCTGTCGGTGGAAGGGCTTTTCGTGCTGCCGCCGGCTTCCCAGACTTTTGTCGTGCGCAATGCGAATTTTGAACTCGAGCCCGGCGAAGCCCTTGGCATTGTTGGCCCGAGCGCTTCCGGCAAGTCGAGTCTGGCAAGGGCGATTCTCGGCGTGTGGCCCTCGGCCCGGGGCGCGGTGCGGCTCGACGGCGCCGAAATCTTCACCTGGGACCGGGAGGAGCTCGGCCCGCATCTGGGCTATCTGCCCCAGGACATCGAACTCTTCGACGGCAGCATCGCCGACAATATCTGCCGCTTCGGCGGGCAGGATTCGGACGCCATCGTCGACGCCGCCCAACTCGCCGGTGTCCACGAACTCATCCTGACCCTGTCCAATGGTTACAACACCCTGATCGGCGGCGCCGGCGGCGTGCTTTCCGGCGGCCAGCGCCAGCGCATCGGCCTGGCCCGGGCGGTGTACCGCAATCCCCGCCTCATCGTGCTCGACGAGCCCAACTCCAATCTGGACGACCAGGGCGAACGCGAACTCGTGGAAGCCATCGACCGGATCAAGCAGCGGGGCTGCACGGTAATTGTCATCAGCCACCGCACCATGGTGCTGCAAAGCATGGACAAGATGCTGGTGCTCAAGGAAGGAGCCACGGTCAGTTACGGCCCGCGCACCCAGGTGCTGGCGAGCCTCATGAAACCGGCGGCCAAGCTGCCGCAATCCGCGGCGAGCTGAGGCGGAAATGAACGGCGAGGCACATCGAAAATGAATACCGTGGAACTGCTGCCGGCCCAGCGCCCCAAGGCAAGCTCAAGCATCAGGACGCCGGTTCGCGTGGGCCTGACGATCTTCGCCCTGGTGTTCGGCGTGTTCGGAAGCTGGGCCGCGCTGGCGCCCATCGACGGCGCCGCCTTTGCCCCGGGCGTGGTCACCGTGGAATCCCAGAACAAGAGCGTACAGCACCTGGAAGGGGGCATCATCGCGGAAATCCTGGTCGGCAATGGCGATCTTGTGGAAGCGGGCCAGACCCTGATCCGGCTTGACCGCACCCAGCCCCAGGCCCAGCTTGACGTGGCCCGGGCCCAACGCACCGCCAATATCGTCCGGGAAGCGCGCCTGAACGCCCAGCGCGACGGCGCCGCCAGCATTTCCTGGCCCGCCGAACTCGATGGCAACGATCCGGCGACCCGGGAAGAGATGTCCGCCCAGAGCGAGATTTTCGAAACCCGCAAGGCCGCCCAGGAAGGCAATATCGAAGTGCTCCAGCAGCGCATCGGCCAGCTTGAAAACCGCGTGGTGGGAATGCGGGCCATGCGCGAAAGCAGGCTGCTGCTCGCCGAATCCTACGAGCAGGAACTCGCCGACACCCGCACCCTGCTCGACCAGGGTTTCTCCGACCGCATCCGCTACCGGGAACTTGAGCGCAACTTCGCCACTTTCAGCGGCGAAGCGGCGGAACTCGCGGCGAATATCGCCTCCACCGAGATGCAGATCGGCGAAACCCGCCTGCAGATCATCCAGGTGGAAAAAGACTTCCAGAACGAAGTCGCCGCGGAACACGCGGAAACCCGCACCAATCTCAATGACCTGGAAGAACGCATCATCGCCCTGGAAGACGTGGTGGCCCGCACCGAAATCCGGGCCCCCGACGGCGGCTACGTCACCGGCATGCAGATCCATACCGTGGGCGGCGTCATCAGCCCCGGCATGGTCATTGTGGACATCGTCCCCGAAGACGACGAGCTGGTCATCGAAGCCCAGGTTTCCCCCATCGACATCGACCGGGTCGCCCTGAACCAGGACGCAACCATCCGCTTCTCCACCTTCGGCAGTTCGGCGCCCACCATATTCGGCCAGGTGAGCAATCTCTCCGCCGACAGCTTTCAGGACCAGAACACCGGCATGTCCTACTACGTTGCCGAAATCATGGTCACTCCGGAAGGCATGGAAGACCTCGGCGACCTCGCGCTCATGCCCGGCATGCCGGCGGAAGTGTTCATCACCACCGGCGCGCGCACTTTCCTGCAATACCTGTTCAAGCCCTTTTCCAACGCCATGGCGCGCAGCTTCAGAGAAGACTGATCCCTATGCAGACACTCACCCTGTTCCGAAACCTGCGCACCCGCCTGTTTTTGGCCGCATTGCTCGCCGCCCCGGCGCTCGCCGTGGCCCAGGCAGCCGAAAACGGCGTACCCGCCCCTGGCGAAACGCTTGAGGATTTCTTTGAGGCCGCCATCGACTACAGCCCCCGGCTGCGAATCGCCGAGGAGAATCTCAATGTGGTGGCGGCCCGCAAGCGCATGGCGCTGGGCAATCTGCTGCCCCAGCTCAATGCCGCCAGCAGTTTCACCGAGAACCGCCGCAGCAGCCTCGACCCTTTCTTCCAGGTGGACCGACTGCAGGTATTCGACGGTGAACGGAATTATGTGCGGCTGTCCCAGTCGCTGTTCAACTGGCAGGCTTTTTCCACCCGCAAGCAGGCCGGGCTCACCGAGGACCAGGCGGAAGCCGAGTACTACTACGAGCTCGCCTTTCTGCTCACCGATGTGGCGGAACGCTACTTCAACGTGCTCCAGGCCCAGGACGCGCTCGATTCCATTGCCGCGGAACTCGAAGCGGTATCGAACCAGCTTGCCCAGGTCCAGAGCATGTTCGACCTGCAACTCGCCCAGATCACCGACCTGTACCAGGCCCAGGCCAACCTCGCCAGCGTCGAGGCCCAGCAATTGCGGTTGGAAAGCGATCTCGCCCTCGCCCACGAAGCCCTGCGGGCAATTTCCGGGCTGGAGCCCGGGCGGCTGTACACCCTGCGCGATGAAATCGAAGCGCCCGACCTTGAAGGCGATGTGGAGTTCTGGGTCGAAACCGCCCTGACCAACAATCAGCAGATTCGCGCGCGGCAGTTCGCCGAGCGGGTCGCCAATGAACGCATTTCCGAGCGCATGGGCGCCTATCTGCCCCAGGTTTCGCTGATCGCGCTGCGGCAGAACACCAACGTGGGTTTCGACAACGCCCCCATCGACCAGTCCGACATCACCTATCTTGGCCTGGATGTCACGATTCCGATCTATTCCGGCGGTACGCGAACGGCCCAGGTGCGCGAGGCCCGCAGCCAGCACCGCATCGCCGAACACGACCTTCGCCGGGCGGAACTCGAAGCCCGGGAAATCGTGCGTTCCGCCTATCTCCAGTCGGTGTCCGGCGATACCCTGATCGAGGCGGCGGAAAGCCTGGTGGAATCCACCGAACTTTCCGCCGAAGCGATGCAGCAGGGCCTGGAACTCGGCACGGTCACCACGGTGGATGTCTTCATCGCCCTGCGGGACCGGTTCCGCGCCCAGCGCGATTTGCAGCGGGCGCGCTACGACCAGATCAAGGCCATGCTCGTGCTGCAGCGCGAAGCGGGCACCCTGGAAGCGGAAGACCTGCTGGAAGTCGGGGAATGGCTCGAACGACCGCAAGCCCAGCCCTGACCAAAGTCATTGACGAAACTCCGCACCGTGCTGACCCTGCAACGCATTACTTCGGAATATGTGGCCACCGAGGATCGCTTCCGCCTGAGCGGGACCACCGACAAGGGCGGCGCGGTTTCCTACTGGGTTACCCAGCGGCTGTTGCTGCGCCTGCTCAACTTCCTGCTGGACTGGCTGGCGACCCACCGGGAAGAACTCGAAAGGCAGGCCGCCAGGGAAATGCTGGGGCCCATGGTGACCCGACCGACGCCGGCCCGGTTGCCGTCCCAAGCCCTTGGCGCCGGGGATGATCCGCCGGCCGTGGCGGAAGAAACTGCGGGCGAAACCGGTTCCGAACCCGGGAATCCGGAGGGCGGCGAGCAGGCCGTAGAGGCCGAGTTGCTCTTTGAAGCCGATATCCGCATCGCCGCCACCCGCATCACCCTGGTATTCAAGCCGCGCAACAGCGAACACGCCCAGCTTTCACTGCAACTCGACGAAGCCTGGCAATGGGTCGCGATTCTTCATACCTTGTGGAAGCGGGCCGAGTGGAATCTCGCGGTGTGGCCGGACTGGATCGAACAGGTCAAGGCCCCGCACCCGGAAAAAGCCTGGGGCTCGCTGCACTGAAGCCCAAGCCTTTCTCCGTCATTCAGCGGCAGAATCGAAATAGCCATCCATAATCCGCCGCAGCACTTCGGAAAGCGGCAGGCGCAACTCCTCCTCGCTGTAGCGGTACAGACCTTCGACGTAAATCACATCCCCAGGCAGCGAAAAAGAGCGGCTTCGGTTCAGCGAAGCAACATAATCCGGATAGCTGTTCTGGCTGTTCTGGCTGATGTAAACCGCCATCGCCTCGCGCTTGCGTTCCATCCGGGCAGTGATGTCGATCAGCAGGTTGACGGGGTTGAGCGCGGTGATCTCGTAGGAAATCGCCGCCGGGATTGCCCCCCCGGCCCCCAATGATTGCAGGGCGGACCAGGCCAGCATGCCGGTGGCGCGATGGTCCGGGTGGACTTCCAGCGGGCCGGGGAAAAACACTGCGGCAGGCTGCGACTCTCGAATCGCCGCCGCAAACCGCGTCCGGCGCTCCCCATCGACCCGCAGGCCCCGGTCCGGCTCGCTCCAGAAATGCAGCCCATCCAGGCCCAGCAGTTCACCCGCCCGCTTCACCTCCTCCCGGCGACGCATAACGAGGCCATCCGCATCCCCACCCAAAGCGCCGTCGGTAACGACGATCACATGGGTTTCGATCCCCTCCTCGGCAGCCTTGAGCAGGCAACCTCCGAGTCCGAAAGTCTCGTCATCCCCATGCGGCGCAAACACCAGCCAGGGCCCCGCCGGCAAAGGCGAAGTCGCATAGGGAATCAGCTTGTGCTCAGGGCAGGGCAGCATCGATTACAGGGAGCCGGAGCAGTTCCAGCCAGGATGGTAGCAGTTTAACCGGCAGTTTGAGCGTTTGTGCCGCCCCGCCGATCAACCCTTTCTTCATATTTTTCTTCGTCCCCGGGCCGGGGAGCAGCAAACGCCCAAAGCGGATCAGACCCAGTTTTCCAGGCGCAGCCCTGCTACCCGGTCGAATTCCTTGAGGTTGTTGCTGACCAGGGTGAGTCCTTCGCCGCGGGCGTGCCCCGCGATGTGAAGATCGTTCACGCCAAGCGTTTTTCCGCTGCGCTCGAGTTCCGCGCGAATCTCTCCATAATGCCCCGCGGCGCGATGACCGTATTCCAGTACCGTCAGGCGTGAAACGAAGTCATTGACCTTGCGGGCGTTTCGGTCGGGATATGCGCTTTTTTCGGCGCCATGCATCAGTTCGGCAAGGGTGATCGAGCTGATGCAAAGGCGTCCGGCGTGTCGATTGAAGGTTTCCCGCACGTTTTCCGGCCGCCGCTTGATCACATAAATGGCGATGTTCGTGTCCAGCATGTACTTCAGTGTCAAAGTTCTTCCCTCTCCGCCTGCTGCTGCGACGGGCGTTCCGGCATGAAATCGTCGCTCACGCTTTCGCGGGAATCGAAAAAGCTGTCCCAACTGCTTCCCAACGGAGCCAGCACCCTGTCCTTCCCGGAGATTCGAACGCTGACCTGTTTGACGTCCTCGGGAAATCTGCATTCCGCGGGCAGTCTTACCGCCTGTGTGCGATTGTTCCGGAAAACCGACCCCTTATGCATGATCTCTGCTCCTGTTGCTATATACCAAAAGTATATGCCAACAAACTGCAATTGCAAAGCGGTGCTGTCTTCGGCTAAGGCGGCGGAGAAGCGGCGGCATTCATTTCTGCGCGGATCGCCTGGTCGCCCTTGACCAGTTTCCTTATATTCGTAAAATGGTCATCGCCTTTTTATGAAACATCTGCAAATGGTCAAAATCATGCAGCGAACCTTGCAAGAAGAATTGGGGGACAGTTTCCGCTCGAACCGGCAGATGCTGTTCGTTTCCGGGCCGCGGCAGGTGGGCAAGACCACCCTCGCGCGGCAACTGGCCGAGGAGTTCCGCGGCGGAAGCTATTTCAACTGGGACGACCAGGCGCACCGCAAGGCGATTCTGGCCGGGCCCGAGCGGGTTGCCGCGCTGACCGGGCTGCAACGCCTGCGGGAAGAAAAACCGCTCTGCGCCTTCGACGAACTGCACAAGTACCGGCATTGGCGGGACTTCCTCAAGGGCTTCTTCGATTCCTGGGAAAATCGCGCCCATGTGCTGGTGACCGGCAGCGCGCGGCTCGACGTTTTCAAGCGCGCCGGCGACAGCCTCATGGGCCGCTACTTCCCCTATACCCTGCATCCGCTTTCGGTCGCCGAGATCGTGCGGCCGGAGCGCGACGGTTCACTGACGCGCCCGCCGCGGCGAATCGACGAAGAGGCGTGGCGGGCGCTGTGGCGCTTCGGCGGATTTCCCGAGCCTTTTCTCAAGGTCGAGCAACGCTTTCATACGCGCTGGAACAGGCTTCGCAACGAGCAGATGCTGCGCGAGGACCTGCGCGACCTGACCAGAATCCAGGAGTTGGGACAAATCGAAATGCTGGCGATGAATCTGGCACGGCATGTCGGGCAACTCACAGGCTTTTCGAAACTCGCGCGGGAAATACGGGTCTCGGTCGATACCGCGCGGCGCTGGGTCGCGACGCTGGAATCCTTGTATTACTGCTTCAGCGTGCGCCCCTGGCACAACAACGTGACGCGGGCCTTGCGCAAGGAGCCCAAGTATTACCTGTGGGATTTCTCCGGGGTGGAAGACCCGGGCGCCCGGGCCGAAAACCTGGTGGCGAGCGCCTTGCTCAAGGCGACGCACTGGTGGACCGAAAGCGGCCAGGGCGATTTCGGGCTGTATTTCGTGCGCGACAAGCAGAAAAACGAAGTCGATTTTCTCGTCACGCGCGACCGGAGGCCGTGGTTTCTGGCCGAAGTGAAATCCAGCGGACAGGTGGGCCTGTCCAAGTCGCTATCCCTGTTCCAGGAGCAAACGGGCGCGGAGCATGCGTTCCAGATCGGCTTCGACCTGCCGTACGAGGACGCGGATTGCTTCACCCACCGCGGCCCGATAATCGTTCCCGCCGTAACCTTCCTGTCGCAACTGGCGTAACCGGCGCCTTTCCGTTTGACACACTGAGCGCATTTCGTAAACTGGAACAAGCGCGGGTCCCGAAGGCGCAAGCCGAAGCAACCATCGAAGTCATGAACGACGCCACAACCTATCTGGTCACCAAAGAATACCTCACCGTAGAGCTTGGCCGGCTGATGACCAAGTTGGATGAGCGATTCGATAAAATCGATGAACGATTCGGCAAAGTGGAAAAGAGCATCACTGGCCTTGACGCAAAACACGAAACGAATCTGGCAAGGTCGCAAAAGTTCATGATGGCGACCATTTTGGGAACCTCGCTGACAATTGTCGCCATGCAGTTTGCGACGCTGCTTGTCGTGTTGGGCCCCTTGCTCACTGCAGGCGGGTAAGCTTTGCCCGGCGACCGGGGGTTGGCGAAATCCCGGGTGTTGCGCCTTGCAAGGCATGTTCAAAACTATTGCTCCGAATGCAGAACTCCCGGCTGAAGCCGGGGGTTCTGGCTGAGTCGAAATCGGCAAGAGCGACAGACGGTACCGTCAAGTTGGTTCCTTCGTCGTCCCCAGTGTCGCCTATCGAATACTCGGTGATCGGCTTCCCTCTGACTTCGGCCCAGATGGCTTTTGACAGCATGGTCTTGTCTGTGCCAGAAAGAAAATCACTGATCACATCCGTTCCCCGGGCAGTGCGGTTCGTCCCAACGAAGCTCAGCATCGACTCGGATGCGGCGTTGTGGATGATCGTATTCTGGCAATCGGCGGCTGTTGGGCGAGTCAATGCATTCGTGCCCGTGGCAGCGCTGGCATTGGCATTCGAGCTGATAATGAGTGTGTCGATTTCGTCCGCCGCCGTCAGGGTCAGGGTGACTTCGCCATAAGTCTCGTCCGTATCCTTCAGGCAATGGAGAGGGGGTCACCCGTATCCGAGTGGCGGGTGTCCCGTCTCTGGTTTCTCCGATACGTCAAGATCCTGCAAAGTCAGATTGTCGCCCGCCCTGGGCCTGAGATCCTCGAAATCGACCGGAATCTCCTTGGGCACCAGCAATTCCCGCTAGGACTTTAATTGTCCAGAAATCAATGGGTTGCGTATTGATGAGAAAATAGTATTCGTAAACTTTTCGCGCCAGAAACGGATAAACAACCATGAGAGGTCCATTCGAAGGAGGACGTCATGGCCAGAGTGCAGATGCGTGGCGCGTCGGGATTGTTGCGGGAAGCGTCACCGGAACGGGCGGGTGACGTATTACCACCAGGTGCAACAGGGAAGTTGCCGGTCGCTGTATTTCTGGGACGAGGTGCGGAGCTATGTGAAAACCTTCCGCTTGCGTGACTGGGAGACGTTGTATGGCGTCATCGCGTTCGGTATTCGTCCACGCGAACCGGAGATTTGCGACAGCTCATGAGCTTGCGCCGCTGCCGGTTGTGCGAACTGCCGGTGCTTCAGGGGCAAATGGTGGCCGAAAATGGCGTCCCGCCTGGCGCGGGAGGGGGTGGCGATGCCGTGGAGATAGTCAGCAACTGAATGAGGCCATTGCTTCGGCATCAAATGCACGTCCAGGGAGCTATCGGGAATTGCTGCTAATTTCGCGGGAAAATTGACCTTCAGGATGCAAATGCTGGAAAATCCCAAGCATGGCCCTCGACCGTTGCTGGCGCATTCTCCAATTCGAGGAGCGAGAAAATGGACGATCTTCTGCAAAAAGCATTCGAGAGAGCGTCCACACTGCCCACGGACGAACAGGAGAGATTCGCTCGCTTCCTGTTGGCTGAACTGGAATCCGAGCAACTATGGGCGGAACTTTTTTCCCGGCCGGAATCCGGGGAGTTGCTGGACCGGCTGGCAGATGAGGCTTTATCCGACCATCATGCGGGACGAACCCAGCCCTTGGACCCGGACGATTTGTAGGCGTGAGGTCCTTTGCCAGCCGAAGTTTCTGGGATGCTTATCGGCGCCTTCCTCCTCACGTGCGTAAGCAGGCCCAGGATTCATACCGCTTCTTCATTTCGAATCCCAACCACCCGGGCCTGGAATTCAAGCGGGTTGGCCGTCGGCGTCCAGTTTATTCGGTAAGAATCAGCATTGACTATCGAGCTCTTGGAGTTCTCGACCAGGACGAGATCGTCTGGTTCCGGATCGGTCCGCACCGTCAATATGACAAGCTCTTGCGTCGCAACTAATTTACCCGCATACACAATTTCAGGACACTTCCATGCAACAAACCGAGAACCCCGGCATCGATCTCTATACCTGGAACACGCCGAACGGGCGCAAGGTTTCCATCATGCTCGAAGAGCTCGGGCTGGCTTACCGGGTGATTCCCATCGACATCACCAAAGGCGACCAGCACACGCCGGAGTTCGACGCGCTGACGCTCAATCACAAGATTCCGGTGATAGTCGATCACGAGAACGGCATGACGCTGATGGAGTCCGGGGCCATCCTGCTGTATCTGGCCGAGCGCGAAGGCAGGTTGCTATGCCCGCCGGGGCCCGAGCGCTGGCAGTCGCTGGCCTGGCTGATGTTCCAGATGGGCCATGTGGGCCCCATGCTGGGGCAGACGCATCATTTCGTGCAGTTCAATCCGGGCAAGGCGCCTTATGCGGAGGAGCGTTATTCGAACGAGACCAGGCGGCTGTACGGCGTGCTCGACCGGCGCCTGGCGGAGCGGGAATACATCGCGGGCGAGTATTCCCTGGTCGATATCGCCACCTGGCCGTGGATTTCGCGCTTCGAATGGCAGCGGATCGATTTTGACGAGTTTCCCCGGCTGCGGGACTGGTACGTGCGCATCGCCGCCCGCCCCGCCGTCCAGCGGGGCTATGGCGTGCCCGACGCGGCGGAGATTCCGCTGCCTTAGGAGCCTGCGCCGTAGGAATTCACGGCTGCAAATCCGCAATGCAGGGCCGAGGCATGCCTCGCCCGCAAGCGCCTGGCTTGCACCAATATGATGCATAGGGGACTCGACAGGATTGAGTCAGATTATGAAATCTCGCGGTTTTATTGGGGTTTTCGACATTGGCCTGAAGATTGCAAGCAATAGCGGCAGGAATCAGTAGCTGATCCCCGCATGCGTTCGGCATGCATCAACTTGCAAAGATTGGAGGAAGTTATGAAAAGGGCAAGATTACTCGCCGCGGGAGCGCTGCTCCTGGCCGGCTTCGGTTATACCGGCAT
>JAJDVS010000105.1 GCA_022825945.1 Pseudomonadales bacterium | reverse complement strand
TCGTCCGGCAAGACGCCGCGAGCGCCTTGTGGTTGATCCACATGAGCGAGCGGCAACGCCGCCGGGAGGAAAAAGAGACCCGGCCCTTCGGGTTGTGTCTGTCACGTCGCCACCCGGCGTTGCGACTCGCTCATTTGGAATTACCAAACTACGCTCCCCGCGCCTTGATTGGCGACGTGACAGACACAACAGGGCAACAGCGCATAGTGTGAACAGGCCCTAATTCATGGACAACAGGTCGGCTTCTTTGGCCTTGTATGCCGCTTCGACGATATCGATGTACTTGTCGGTGAGCTTCTGCATGCGGTCCTCGGCGCGCCGGGCCTCGTCTTCGCCGATCTCCTTTTCCCTGGCGAGTTCCTTGAAATCCGAATTGGCGTCCCGGCGGATATTGCGGATCGCCACCCTGGCGGATTCCGCCTCGCCCCTGGCCTGCTTGCCGCACTCCCGGCGGGTTTCCTCGGTGAGCGGCGGCATGGGCACGCGAATCGCGTCGCCGTTGTTGGCGGGGTTTAGACCGAGATCGGACTTGTGAATCGCCTTCTCTATATCGCCGATGATCGACTTCTCCCAGGGCGAGATGAGCAGGGAGCGGCCTTCTTCCACATGGATGGAAGCCAACTGGTTGAGCGGGGTATCGGTTCCGTAGTACGAGACCATGACGGCATCGAGTATCGCCGGATGCGCCCGACCGGTGCGGATTCGCTTGAATGCGTTTTCCAGCGCGACGACGCTCTTGGCCATGCGCTCGTCGGCATCCTGCATGATTTCCTCGATCATCCTGCGTCTCCTTTGATGAGGGTCCCGTTTGGCTCGCCGGCGATGTTGTCGCGCAGGGCGCCGGGGCGGGTCATGTCGAACACCCGGATCGGCATGCCGTGATCCCGGGCGAGGCAGATCGCGGTCAGGTCCATGACGCCCAACTGGCCCCGGATGACCGCATCATAACCCAATGCGTCGAATTTGACCGCAGCGGGATCGCGCTCGGGATCCGCGGAATAGACGCCATCGACTCGGGTGGCCTTGAAAATGATTTCGGCGCCGATTTCGATGCCGCGCAGGCAGGCGGCGGAATCGGTGGTGAACAGGGGATTGCCGGTGCCGCCGGAGAAGATCACCGCCCTGCCCTCTTCGAGCAGGCGGATGGCGCTGAGGCGCTCGAACGGGTCCACCACGCCGGGTATGGCCCTGGCGGAGAGAATCCGCGCCGGGGTTCCCGCGCTTTCCAGGGCATCGCGCAGGGCGAGTGAGTTCATGATGGTGGCGAGCATGCCCATCTGGTCGCCGGTGATGCGGCCCACGCCGCTGGCGCCGCCGCTGATGCCGCGAAACAGGTTGCCGCCGCCGATCACGATGCCGATCTGGACGCCAAGCCCGATGATTTCGGTCACTTCGGCGGCCATGGCGCCGAGCACTTCCGGGTCAATGCCGAATCCCGTCCCGCCGCTGAGCGATTCACCGCTCAGTTTCAGCAGGATGCGGCGGTGTCTCGCGCCGGCGCCGGATTCACCCGTGATTGCGGGCATGAAATTGACCCTGTTGCGCTACCGTCCTCAACCCGCCCCGACCTGGGCGGCCACTTCGGCGGCGAAGTCTTCCTCTTTCTTCTCGATCCCCTCGCCGGCCTCGAATCGCAGCATCCGGGAAACTTCGGCCCCGCCGGCCCGGACGAGTTCTCCCACCGTGGACTCCGGATTCTTGACGAAAGCCTGCTGCAGCAGGCTGACTTCGGCGACAAACTTGCGCAGCCGCCCGGAAATCATCTTTTCGATAATGGCCTCGGGCTTGCCCGATTCCCTGGCCTGGGCGGAATAGATTTCGGATTCCCTGGCGAGCACGTCTTCGGGCACATCATCGCCGCGCACCACCAGGGGGTTCATTGCCGCCACGTGCATGGCCACGTTCCGGGCGAGTTCTTCGTCGCCGCCGGTGAGGGAGACGAGCACGGCGATCTTGCGATTGCCGTGAACGTAGTCGCCCACCCGGCCGCCGGCCCCGGCCGCCAGATGCTCGACCCGGCGCAGATTGATATTCTCGCCGATCTTCTGCACCAGTTTTTCGCGCTGGTCTTCCAGGCCCCCGGCGAGCAGGCCGGCAACGTCCGCGGAAGGCTCGGCGAAGGCCGCGGCGAGGCATTGATCGGCAAAGGCGAGAAAGTTTTCGTCCCTGGCGACGAAATCGGTTTCGCAATTGACTTCCACGAGCACACCGCGGCTGCCGTCTTCCGCGAGCCGCGAGAGCACCACGCCCTGGGCGGCGACCCGCTCGGCCTTTTTCGCCGCCTTGAGGCCGCTGACCTTGCGCAGATGCGCAATCGCCCGCTCGATTTCACCGCCGGTCTCCACCAGTGCCTTCTTGCAATCCATCATGCCCAGGCCCGTGCGCTCCCGCAATTCCCGGACCATGCCCGCTGTAATCTGTGCCATGTGACTTGATTCCTCGACTATCGCTGCTTATCTGGCGGTAAATTTCATCTCATGCGGCTCCGAACAGGCTCCGGTCGCTTTCCGCCGGTAGCGGAACTCTTTCCCGGCTCGCGCCGGGCCTCTTTCCGCTACCGCCGCGCTCCCTCAGTGCAAGGCTGGGAGTCACTGCTTTCTTTCTTACTTGCTTTCCGCTTTAGTGGAATCCTCCACTTTCGTCTCCGGCATCTGCTCTGGTTCTGGCTCGGCTGCTTCTTTCGGCGCAGCATCGTCGGCAACTTCAGGCTCAGGTTCCGCCCCGGTTACGTTCGGCTCCGGCGTCGGTTCGGCCTTCTCCGCGGCTGACTCCGCTGGTTGCCCCGCCTCTTCCGAAACTGCTTCCGCCGCCCGTTCCGGCTCTTCTTCGGATTTGGCGTCTCCCGAATCAGCTTTCGCTGGCTGTTCCAGTTCGGTTTCGGATGTGGCTTCTTTCGCGTTAGCCCCCGCAGATCGCTCCGGTTCGGTGGCGGGTTCGGACTTTTCCGAATCAGCCTCTGCCGGTTGTTCCGGTTTGGGGGCGGATTCGGCAACCGCCTCCGGTTCGGGTTCGGGTTCGGGTTCGGGTTCGGGTGGTTTGACGGCGCTGCGCTTGCGCTTGACTTTTGCCGGCGGCTTTTCGGGCTCGGCTTCGGCCTCATCGTCGACTTCGATGAAATCTCCATCGGCGCCGGACGAAGCCGAGCGCTTGCGGCCTTCGAGGCAGGCGTCGGCCACGGCGGTGGCGTAGAGTTCGATGGCGCGGATGGCGTCGTCATTGCCGGGAATGACATATTGCACACCGTCCGGGTCGGAGTTGGTGTCCACCACGCCGATGACCGGAATCTTGACGCTATTGGCCTCGGTGACCGCGATCCGTTCGTGCTCCACATCGATCACGAACAGCGCGTCGGGAAGACCGCCCATGTCCTTGATGCCGCCGATGCCGCGCTCGAGTTTCTTGCGCGCCCGGATCAGCATCAGGGCTTCCTTCTTGGTGCGGCTTTCAAAACCGCCGCTCTGCTCCTGCTCCTCCAACTCCTTGAGCCGGCGAATCGAGCCGCGGATCGTCTTGTAGTTGGTGAGCATGCCGCCGAGCCAGCGATGATTGACATAGGGCATCCCGCAGCGCTCCGCCTCCCGGCGGATGATCTTCGCCGCGGCGCGCTTGGTGCCCACGAAAAGTATCTTCTTGCCCTTGGCGGTGAACTCGGACACCTGCCGCAGCGCCGCTTCCAGCGCCGGGATGGTGGCCTCGAGGTTGATGATGTGGATCTTGTTGCGGGAGCCGAAGATGTACGGCTCCATCTTGGGATTCCAGTAGCGGCACTGGTGCCCGAAATGCACGCCTGCGCGCAGCATTTCCTTCATGTTTGCGGACATATCGGTTTCCTTCGGGTTAGGCCTCCACGCACCCCATGACTCAACCCCCGCCCTCCAGGTATTTCCCGAAGGGCCAGGGCACCCGGAGCCGATGTGCCGGTGCGTGTGCGACGTTAATGGACTGCCTCGTGCCCGAAAAGGAAGCGCCTGCCCGGGCGGCCCGCTTTATACCACAACATCCCCCGCTCTGGAAGCGGCAGGCGCAATTGCAATTCTTCAATGAGCGATTCCCCCTCATGTCATTCTGCGCGAAGTCGCAGAATCTCCCTGGGGATTCCGTGAGATGATTCCTGCCATCCCTGGCGCGACTTCCGTGGCTTCGCCACACCCCAGTCCCGACTTCCTGTCGAGCCGCTCGGCCCGCGCACGAAGCCGCGCTTCGTATACGCTTGCCCTCGCCCATGCATTACAATTGGCGGCCTGATGTTGCCTGAGCGTGCCCGGGGTCATGTCCATACAACTGAAAACCTCCGCGGAAATCGAGAAGATGCGGGTCGCCGGCCGGCTGGCGGCGGAAGTGCTCGAGATGATCGGCGAGCATGTGCGGGCGGGAATTTCCACCGGCGAACTCGATCGCATCTGCCACCGGCACATCGTGGAAAAGCAGGGGGCGATTCCCGCGCCGCTGAATTACCGGGGCTTTCCCAGGGCGACCTGCATTTCGGTCAATCATGTGGTCTGCCACGGCATTCCCAGCGAGCGCAAGATTCTCAAGAACGGCGATATCCTCAATATCGACATCACCGTCATCAAGGACGGCTTCCACGGCGACACCAGCAAGATGTTTTTCGTGGGCAATGCGCCCGAGCACGCCAGGCGGCTCGTGCGGGTCGCCCGGGAATGCCTGTTCAAGGGCATCGAGGCCGCGCGCCCCGGCGCCCGCCTCGGCGATATCGGCCACATCATCCAACGGCATGGCGAAGCGCATCACTACGGCATTGTGCGCGAGTACTGCGGCCACGGCATCGGCCGGGCCTTTCACGAAGACCCCCAGGTGCTGCACTACGGCACGCCGGGAACCGGCGTGGAGCTTGAGGCCGGCATGACCTTCACCATCGAACCCATGCTCAATGCGGGCACCCGGCATACCCGCCTGTCCACCCAGGACGGCTGGACCGTCACCACCAGGGACCGCCGCCTTTCGGCCCAGTGGGAGCACACCATCGCCATCCACGAAGGTGGCTGTGAAGTGCTGACCCTGCGCGAAGAAGAGCGATGATCGCAGCGGCGGAGGCGCTGCCCTCGCCGGTCCGGGAGCGGACGATTTCCCGGCGGGAGCTGTTCGACCGGGATGCCGTGCTTGCCGCACTCGGGGCCGGCGGCGATGAAACCGCCCTGATTCGCCGGCAACTCGCCGCCGCCGGGGAAAAACTCGACGCCTGTTATCGCGCCAATTTCCACATCGAGGAAATCGTCGCCGCCAGGGCCTGGCTCGTTGACCAGGCGCTGACCCTGCTCTGGAACCGGCAGGACTGGCCCCGCCCCGACGATATCAGCCTGCTGGCGGTGGGTGGATACGGCCGCGGCGAGCTGCTGCCGCATTCCGATATCGACCTGCTGATCCTCACCCGCCATTCGCGCCAGGGCGCGTTTCGCGACAGCCTCAACCGCTTTACCGCAAAACTCTGGGACATCGGCCTCGATATCGGCCAGAGCGTGCGTTCGCCGCGCCAGTGCAAGGCGGAAGCCCGGGGCGACATCACCATCGCCACCACCCTCATGGAAGCCCGCGGCCTCGCGGGACCGCCCGAATTGCTCCGCAAGATGCTTGAGGCCATGGGGCCCGGCGCCATCTGGCCGTCGCGCAAGTTTCTCCGCGCCAAGCGGGATGAGCAGATCGCCCGCCACGAGAAGTATCACGATATCGACTACGCGCTGGAGCCCAATATCAAGACTTCCCCCGGCGGCCTGCGCGATATCCAGACCATCGCCTGGGTCGCCAGAAGACACTACGGCGCCGCTTCCTTCCACGACCTGATGCGGCGCGGTTTCCTCACCCGGGCCGAGCACATCATGCTGAGCCGCGGCCGGCGCTTCCTGTGGCGGCTGCGCTATGGCATGCACATGCTGGAGGGCCGCCGGGAGGACCGCCTGCGTTTCGACCTGCAACGCGCCCTCGCCGCCCTGTTCGACTACCGGGACGACAAGGAAAGTCTCGGCGTGGAAAAACTGATGAAGCAGTATTACCGCGCCGTGGGTAATCTGCGCGGCCTAAATGACGTCCTGCTGCAGCATCTCGACGAAGCCATTTTGCGCGGGGGCCGGCGCGACGCCGTCATCGACCTCAACCGCCGTTTCCGCATCCGCAACGGCTATCTGGAAGCGCGCTCCGGGGAGATTTTCCGCAAGACGCCTTCCGCCCTGCTCGAAGCCTTCGTGCTGCTGGCCAACGATCCCCGGATACAGGGCATCCGCGCCTCCACCATCCGCCTGCTGCGGGAGCACCGCAAGCTGATCGACCACGAATTCCGCCACAGCAGCCGCAACACCGGATTGTTTCTGGAACTGCTGAACTCACCCCATCAGATGGTGGGCCAATTGCGGCGCATGGCGCGCTACGGAATCCTGGGGCGCTACCTGCCCGAGTTCGGCATGATCATGGGCCAGATGCAGCACGACCTGTTCCATATCTACACCGTGGACGCCCACAGCCTGCAAGTGGTGCAGAACATGCGCCGCCTGGCGCGGCCCGAGGCCATGGCGGAGTTTCCGGTGGTGGCCACGGTCTACCGCAGCCTGCCCAAGGTGGCGCTGCTGTATATCGCCGGCCTTTATCACGATATCGCCAAGGGCCGTGGCGGCGACCATTCCGAGCTGGGCAAGGTCGATGCGGAAAACTTCTGCCGCCGGCACCGGCTGAGCGCCTGGGACAGCAAGCTCGTGTGCTGGCTGGTGGAGAACCACCTGCTGATGTCCATGACCGCCCAGCGCAAGGACATCGACGACCCGGAAGTGATCCACGAGTTCGCCCTGGCGGTGGGTGACAAGCTGCATCTGGACTACCTGTATTCCCTGACGGTCTGCGATATCCGCGCCACCAACCCCGAGTTGTGGAATTCCTGGCGCGCCACCCTGCTGCTCAACCTCTACCTGAATGCGCGCCATGCGCTGCGCCGGGGCCTGGAAAATCCCCGGGACCGCCGGGAGCGAATCGCCGACAAGCGCGGCAGCGCCCGCAAGCGGCTGCGGGCGGGCGGGCTCGACGGCAAGGCGGTCAGCGCCATCTGGAAACAAATGAACGATGAGTATTTTCTGCGGGAGTCGGTGGACAATATCTGCTGGCACACCGAAACCATCGCCGGAAGCGAAGGCGGCGGCCCCGTCGTCTCCCTGCGGGAGCTGTCCGAGGACGCTCCGGAAGGCGCCACCCTGGTGTTCAGCCATACCCGGGACGCCGACTATCTGTTCGCCAACAGCGCAGTGGCCTTTGCGCGCCTGGGGCTCAATGTGCAAAGCGCGCGCATTTTCACTTCCGCCAGCGGCCGCTGCGCCAACACCTGGGCGGTGCTGGAAGCCGATGGCAAGCCCGTGGGAAGCGACCGGCAGCGCAGGGAGGAAATCCGCTCGGTCCTGCGCCGGCATCTGGAAAATCCCGGCAGCAGAATCCCGGCGCCGCAATTCCGCCGCAGCCGCCGCAAGACCGGCTTCGGCCAGGAAGTGCTTGCCACCCTGTTCCACTCGCCCGGGCGGGATTACTCCACCCTGGAAATCAACTGCCCCGACCAGCCGGGCATTCTCGCCTGCGTGGGCCAGGTGTTCGCCGAATTCGGCGTCCAGTTGAAGGACGCCAGAATCACCACCCTCGGCGAGCGGGTGGAAGACCTCTTCTTCATTGCCGACCGCAACGGCGGGCCATTGCGAGACGCCGGCGAAGTCAAAGCCCTGCAGGAACGAATCCGGACCAGAATCGGGGAAAAACTGGCGGGAGAGGAACTCCGCTCCGCGCAGAATGACGGGGGAGGAACTCCGCTCCGCGCGGAATGACCGGGGGTGGGCCACCGCCATACGCAATTCGGCTACAATCCCCCGCACAAATCGACCTTCACAAGGGAGAGCCCCCGTGATCGGCTTTGGCCTTGGCATCGCCAGCCGGAATTCCGCCGGCGAAATCATCGAAACCTTTTTCCCGCGGCCGGGGGTTCTTCCCGCCGGAGATCTGTCGCGGGAGCTTGCGGCGCAAGCCGGAATCGAAACGGACGCCGGAGGCTTCCGGATTCTCGGCGACAAGGCCCTGGAGAAGTGCCAGAAACTGTTCAGCCGGTTTGAAGAGCCGGAACAGGAAAAACTGGCGGCGCGACTGCCGGGCGGCAAGCGGCCGGCGCTGCTTTGCCTCGCGCCATTTGCCGAGGCGCCCGCCACCGTGCCGGAATCCTTCCTCAAGCTGCACCTGCTTTCCCACCGTCTGGCGCGGCCCCATGCGCAGAATCTCGACGGCGTCTTTGCCACGCTGCACAATCTCGCCTGGACCAGCCGCGGGCCGGTGAGCCTGGGCGACCTGCCCGAGGCGCGGCTCGAAGCCCGCGGCAGCGGAGAAACCCTCACGGTTCGCGCGGTGGACAAGTTTCCGCCCATGACCGACTACGTGGTTCCCGCCGGCGTGCGCATCGCGGACACCGCCCGGGTGCGCCTCGGCGCCCATGTGGGCGAGGGAACCACGGTGATGCACGAGGGATTCATCAACTTCAATGCCGGCACCCTGGGCCAGGCCATGATCGAGGGGCGTATCTCCGCCGGCGTCGTGGTGGGCGAGCAAAGCGACCTCGGCGGCAGTTCCAGCACCATGGGCACCCTGTCCGGCGGTGGCACGGAAATCGTATCGGTGGGCCGCGGCTGCCTGATCGGGGCCAATGCCGGTATCGGCATGTCGCTGGCCGACGGCTGCATCGTGGAAGCCGGTCTCTATCTCACCGCGGGCGCCGTGGTGCGCCAACTCGACGCCGGGGGCAATCTCGTCCGAACCTGCAAGGCCAGGGAGCTTTCGGGACTCAAACACCGGCTCTTCCGCCGCAACTCCCTCAGCGGCGCCGTGGAATGCCTCCCCCGCAAAGGCCAGGTGGAACTGAACGAGGAGCTTCATGCCCATAATTGAGCAATGCCTCTTTTCCGATGGGCACCCCATGACGTGTTTCGGAGTTGTTGAACCATGATCCCCACATTTGACCTTGCCGCGGAATTGATCCGCCGTCCCTCGATTTCTCCCGATGACGCCGGCTGCCAGCAGGTGCTGCGCCAGCGGCTGGAAAGCGCAGGCTTCCGCTGCGAGGACATGCCATTCGGCGAAGTGAGCAATCTCTGGGCCACTATCGGCAATTCCGGGCCGCTGCTCGTGCTCGCCGGGCACACCGACGTGGTGCCGCCGGGGCCCGTCTCCGCCTGGCAAAGCGATCCTTTCGCGCCCAGCGTTCGCGACGACCGGCTATATGGCCGCGGCGCGGCGGACATGAAAGGCGCCGTGGCCGCCATGGTTACCGCGGCCGAGTCCTTTGTCGCGGGCGCGAGCCTCAACTGCCGCATCGGCTTTCTGATCACCAGCGACGAGGAAGCCGCCGCCGTGGACGGCACCGCGAAAGTGATCGACGAGTTGCAGCGTCGCCGCGAACAAATCGATTATTGCCTCATCGGCGAACCATCCTGTGTGGAGAGGCTCGGCGACACCATCAAGATCGGCCGCCGTGGCTCCATCAACGGACTGCTCAGCATCCGGGGGCTGCAGGGCCATGTCGCCTACCCCCACAAGTCCATCAATCCCATTCACCGGGCCCTCCCGGCCCTGCAGGCGCTTGTGGACGAGGAATGGGATCAGGGCAGCGGCGCTTTTCCGCCCACCTGCCTGCAGATTTCCAATATCCGCGCCGGAACCGGCGCCGACAACGTGATACCCGGTGAGATGGAGCTGCGTTTCAACCTGCGCTACTCCACCGCCATCAGCGCCGGCCAGATCCGGGAGCGGGTCGCGGCCCTGCTCGAAGCGGCGGGGCTCGAGCACGACCTGCGCTGGCACGAATCAGGACAGCCCTTTCTCACCGAAAGCCAAGCGTTCCGCGGGCTGGTGGACCGGTGTATCGAGGGCGAGCTTGGCCTGCGGCCGGAACACAGCGCCAGCGGCGGCACCTCGGACGGGCGTTTCATCGCCCCCACCGGCGCCGAAGTGGTGGAATTCGGCCCCTGCAACGAGAGTATTCACCGGGTGGATGAGAACATCGCCCTGGACGAACTCGACGACCTCGCGCGGGTGTATCGGCGCATTCTCGAGCAGTTCAATCTACAGTTCGCGCCAGATACACATCAAAGCGGCTCAGGCGGCCGCGATAGCTGAAGTCCGGTTTGCTGTCATTCATCCAGCCCTCCCGGGAAGGGCGTTTCACCACCACCCTGGCCCGGGCAAGGCCCAGCGCCCTCGGCAGCAATTCGGACGCCGCGGAATCCCGCGAATCCCGGCTGGATTCCGCCTGATTCACCAGCCGCTGCAGAAAGGCCATCTCCTTCTTGCTCCGGGCCCGTTTTTCGGGCTTGGGGAACATGGGGTCCAGATACACCGCATCGAAGCGCCGCCGCGCCTGCCAGTCAAGGAAATCAGCCTGCTCCAATGACAGGCGGGAAATGATTGGGGCAAGGTCCGAATCTTCCCCAGCGCGCCGCAAGCCGTCGGCAAGCAAGGCATGCACCACAAAATGACGCTCCAGCATCATGACCCGCTTGCCCGCGCTGGCCATGAGGAAAGCGTCGCGGCCCAGCCCGGCGGTGGCATCCAGCACTGCTTCGCAATCCGCCAAGGCCCGCAGCAGATTCTGCCGCCGCAAGGAATCCCGGGAACGCCGCTGAATCGCCCTGGCGGAAAAATCCACCCGCACCGGAGCCGTTTTCGGCTCTCCAGGATCAACGAGGCCGAGCCCGGCGGCATCAAACCGCAACAAGAGCCCATTTCCGCATCGCCTGCCATGCAGGGGGTGCCGCATGCTCGTCTGACTCCGGCCATCAGGCTCGATCAAGGCCACTTGCTACTGCAAGTCTGGAAGAAATTTCGAGACTACGCCTTACTTCGCGCGAGATGACAGATACATCGCGCTGTTCTTTGTATTCTCTGAAAAATTCCCTCCTTGGAATTTTTCATTATCGCAAAACAAAAGCGTGGTTTTGTTTTGCTCGCGAATTCAATGGCTTACGCCATGGAATTCGGCGGCACTTCCATGTGCCGCAGGGAAGCCCTGACTTAAT
>JAJDVS010000108.1 GCA_022825945.1 Pseudomonadales bacterium | reverse complement strand
TACCGCCGATCTTGAGAGGCACGCGAATTTCCTCCTCCGCATACAGCCGCCGACTCTGTTCGGAAACGTCGAAGGTAAACCGCGCCTTCTTCGCGCCGCCTTCCTGAATCGAACCGCTGTCGTCGCGCGAGAAGGTGACGGCGGTGGCGTTGGCGTCCTCGATGAGGAAAGCGGCGCTTGCCTCGGTGCCCGAGACGCTCACACTGGCGGGCAAGGCGTTGTCCGGGTCGGCGGCGAGGGTGACGGTGGCGGTCTCGCGTCGCTCGTCGAGGGTGTCGGCCAGAATCGTGAAAACATCGAAGTCGTCGCTCGCCGACGGATTTCCGGCCCGTCCCCGCCTTAGCTGGTGGTCGATGCAATTGGTATTGGGATTGCCGCCCGCGAGCCGTTCGATGTCAACTCCCCCAGCCTGAAAGACATCGGACGTTTTCAGCGTCGCCGTGCCCGGGGTAAAACAGAGGCGGAAAGCCACGGCCGGCAGGTAGCCTTTGTACGCGCTGCCACTGGTGGGCGCATGGAGTTCGACCCGGACTCTGCCGGGAAGTCCCTCTTCGCCGCTGAAGGTCGTCCCGGTGAGGCGCAGTTCGAGATTCTCGCTGAGGTCGGTGTTCCAGACCTGGACCCGCACATCGGGGGCGGAAGTGACGGAGCCGTAGCCGCTGACGGCGTGGGTGATATTCACGAATTCGATCCGCTGCGTCACGCCGCCGCGCGGGGCGGTGACGGTCACGGATTTGGGCGTGTCGTAGTCGCCGGAGGTGAAGGTGAGCGTCCCCGGCGACACATTGAGTTTGCTGGTGTCCCCGGGGGTGACGGTGACGGTGACGTCCGTGGTCGGCGCCACGCTCAGGCTGACGTTGTAGGTGGCGGACGCCTCGCCTTCGTAAACTTCGAGGCTGGTCGAGTCGAGCACCACCTCTTTATCCGCGGGCTCCCGCACGTTGACGGTGAAAGTCGGGTCGGCGCCGTCGAGCCACTTGAGGTCGCTGCTGCTATGGGTGAGCGCAATGGTTTCGTCATCGTCGTCGTTGTCGTCGAGCGGCGCAACGACGATGGTCTGATCGGCGCGCCAGTTCTCCGGGTTCTGGGTCGTGGCGGCCCCGCTGCCGATGAAAGTGACGGTGGCGCTGGCCCCGGCCGTGCCGCCGGGCGCCTGCACGGTGATCGCGTCCCGATGCGCCGCGGGGACGTTGACGGTGACACTTGCCGCACTCACCGGGTCTGCGGCAAGCCGCAGCTTGTAGGTGGCCGCGCCGCCGCCTTCGGAGACGGTGATTTCCGCTTCCGCGGGGTTGAACTCAAGCGTGGCGCCCTTGTCGGTCAGGGTGAGCGGCAATTTTCCGCCCGCCACATCAATCGCTGTTGTGGGTGTCCTGTTGGCGAATTCCAGCGTTACTTCGTTGTCTCCGGCGTCGCTGTCCGCCGTATGTTCAAGCTGAATGGTCTGGCCGTCATTCCAGTTTCCGCTTTTCCCGCCGGTAAAGTTCAAGGTCACGGTGGCTCCGAATGTGGCGCTCTCGCCGGGCCCTTTGACGCGGACATGGTCTTTGAACCGTGTTGTGACGGCGACATCCTTGCCCGGGTCCCGGTCGAGCTTGACTTTCACCGGCACGGCTTGCCCGCCTTCGGAAAGCGTCACGCTGGCGGGGTCGAACACAACCACCGCCGTGCTATCCGATATGGCGAGGGGTATTTCCCGATCGGGCTGGAAGTAGTAGTTACTCAAGCTGGCTTTGATCGACCCCGTGATGTCTTTGCTGTCCACATCGCGCGCGGCCTCCCTGGCTGCAATTTGCAAGGTTTGGGGCGTCTGGTAGTTGCCGCCGTTGAATTGCAGTTTTCGTTTACGGGTTCGCGGGGTAGTCCTGGGCAGAAATTCGACGTAAGGTTCGAGCGATAAGGGAATCTCCAGATCGACGCTGGCCGTCGTCCCGGTGGGCGGCGCCGATTCGAGCTTGACCGTAAACTGGCCGCCGGCCGGATCGTTGTCGGGAAACCGCAGCATGGCCGGGTCGATGACGACCCCGGTATTGGGCCGGGCGCCGTCCTTGATGGTGATGGAGAACTGGCCGACTGTTCCGCTTGTTGTTGTGCCTTCGTTGTACGATGTCCAGTAGACATCGAGCGAAAGCACTTCATCGCCTTCCGTGAGACTGTCGGAGTTGATGGTGAGATAGACGACCGCCGAGCCCTGTTGCGTGCCTGCGCGATCTCCTGTAACAGGTGCAAAGTCATGGTCACCGGCCACGCTGTCTTGGCGTCTCCTGACAAGGAACTCAGCACCATCGGGGGCGCTCGCGATGTCGCCCCCTGTCAACGTGACGGGGATTTTTGCGTCGCCCTCGTAGATGTCAAGGTTGCCGGGGACGGAGACGGTAAGGGTTGGCGGGGTCTGGGCCTGGACGGGCGATGAAACGCCCAGCGCCGCCATGCCGAGCAGGAACAGGGCCGCCTTGACGAAGCTTGCCCCGATGCTTCCCTTCCCTGAAGAGCGCCTTTCCCTGGATGCGCGTCCCTGCCGCCTCATCTAGGCCCTGGCATACCGCCGGCCCAAGCGCGGCCCGGCTTCTTTGTTCTTGTTTTTTCTCTGGTTTCGGGATTTAGGGGGGGGGGGGGGGCTAACCCCGGCGCCGCGGAACGCCATTTCAGGGACGACGGCAAACCCCGCCTGCCGGCAAAATCCCGGCATGAGGCGTAGCCTCGCCACGAAGACGTGAATCAGGTCGAACAAGAGACTTACCCGTGCCGCCTTTGCAAAACGCAGTCCTGAATTTCCGGCCTCCTGCCATTCCCCAATCCCTGTCAATCCTTCCTGCCTGCAACTCCTTATATCCCTCGTGCCGCGCCAGCATCTCAACACGAACCGCGGGAAGAGCAATCAAGCGATGCGGATTCTACCAGATTTGCGGTCGAACTGGTTCATCTGTTCGGGATTCAGTTGGCCCTGGAGTTGTTCCCTGGCGCGGTCGTAGGCGGTAAGCTGGCCGTTGTGGGAGGTTCTCATGCTGCCATCGGAGCCGACGAGTGCGCCGTAGCAGGCGGCACAGGTCCCCGCCCCGCTCCCGGAGCCTCCGGAAAGACTGTATGCCGATGGGAAGCCTGTGGCGCTGCTCGGATGATTCATCCCTTTACTGCATTCCCTGTCCACAAAGCCAAACACTCGGTTCAGGATACGCCAGACCGAACCTGCGGTAAACAGGCTTGCCTTATCCGGAGAACCGCCACTCGCATGAAGTGGGTGTCCACTGTTTCCTTTATACTTTCGACGCCATGTTGAAGCGCCTTTCCATTCAGAACTACGCCACGGTGCGGAGCCTCGAAGTGGACTTTCCCGCCGGGCTTTCGGCGCTGACCGGGGAGACCGGCGCGGGGAAGTCGATCATTGTCGGGGCGCTGGGGCTCGCCCTGGGCGGCCGGGGCGACAAGAACGCCGTGCGCAGCGGCGCCGGGAAGTTGTCGATTACCGCGGAGTTCGACATTTCCGGCAATGCCGCGGCCAGGGAATGGCTGGAGGCCAACGACTTGCAGGAAGACCTTACAGGCGTCTGCCTGCTGCGTCGCGCCATTGCCGATGATGGCCGCTCCCGGGCTTTCATCAATGACTCTCCGGTAACCGCGGCGAGCTCGCAGCAACTTGGCTCGCTGCTGGTGGATATCGTCAGCCAGCAGGAGCACCAGTCCCTGATGCGGCGCCAGACCCAGCTCGAATTGCTCGATGATTACTGCGTCGAGGGGGGATTGCTTGCCGAATTGCGTTCCATTCACGGCCTGTGGCAGGCCAATGAAGCTACCATGGCCCGGCTGCGGGGCGATGACGGCGACAGCCATGCCAAGTTGCTGGCCTACCACGCTGCGGAATTGGAGGATCTCGCCGCCAAGGAAGGCGAAGCCGAAGCCCTGGAGCAGGAACACCGCCGCCTGAGCGGTGCCGGCGAGGCGCTCGGGGCGCTGGCGGGGGCGGTGGCGGATATTGCCGAAAATGAACAGTTCAACGCACTGGCCAGCCTGCACCGGGCGCGGCAATTGCTGGAACAGGTGCCCGGCGACAGCGGCCCGGTGGCCAATGCCATCGAACTGCTGACCGCGGCGGGTATCCAGTTGGAAGAAGCGGCCGCCGACCTGCGCGCCGCCACGGAAGATTTTCCCATGGACCCGGAGCGCCTCGCCCGGGTGGACGAGCGGCTCGGCAAATTGCACGATATGGCGCGCAAGCACAAGGTGCGACCCGCCGAGTTAGCCGAATTGACGCAATCGATTGCGGAAAATCTCGAACAGGTGCGCGGTCGGGAAACCAAATTGCAGCGCCTTGAGGAGAAAGGCGGGAAGCTGCGCGAGCGATATGCCCAAGTCGCTGCCCGGGTCGGTGAGCAACGCCGGGCAGGGGCGACTGGTCTGGCCCAAGCCATTGAAGAGCATATCGCCCGCCTTGGCATGGGCAAGGCCAGCCTCGATATTCGCTTCGAAGAACTGGACCCGGGCGCGATACGCGCCAGTGGCCTGGAACGGGTCGAGTTTCTGGTTGCCGCCAATCCGGGCCAGCCGGCCGGGCCGCTGGCGAAGATTGCATCCGGCGGCGAGTTGTCGCGCATCAGCCTCGCCATCCGGGTGGTGACCGCCCGCACTTCCAGCACCCCAACCCTGGTGTTCGATGAAGTCGATGTGGGTATTGGCGGCGGCGTGGCGGCCCAGGTGGGGGCCTTGCTACGGAATCTCGGCGAGGCGGCGCAGATTCTCTGCATCACCCATCAACCGCAGGTGGCCAGCCGCGCCCATCAGCACTATTCGGTGAGCAAACACAGCGACGCGGCAAGCACCCACAGCGAAATCCGCAAACTCGGCCCGGAGGCTAGAGTGGAGGAAGTGGC
Organism: Pseudomonadales bacterium; assembly: GCA_022825945.1. Taxonomy (GTDB): domain Bacteria; phylum Pseudomonadota; class Gammaproteobacteria; order Pseudomonadales; family Pseudohongiellaceae; genus UBA9145. The sequence goes on along the minus strand of JAJDVS010000108.1, from coordinate 18,237 downwards.
GAGAATGCTGGCCGGAGCGAATTTCAGCGAGGCCTCGCTGGCCCATGCCCGGCAGATGCTGGACGATACGGAATCGGCGGCTCAGGAACCGGCCTGACATTCCTCGCAGATGCCATACAGATTCATGCTGTGGTCGGTGATGCGAAAACCGAGTTTTTCGGCTATCTCCACCTGGCGGTCTTCGATGATCTCGTCGAAAAATTCCCTGATCTTGCCGCAGGAAGTACACACGATATGGTCGTGATGATCTTCGGGGGTCAGTTCGAACACCGAGCGGCCGCCTTCGAAATTGTGCCGGGTGACCATTCCCGCCCCTTCGAACTGGGTCAGTACGCGATACACCGTGGCAAGGCCCACTTCCTGTTCCGACTCCACCAGCGCCAGATAGACGTCATCGGCGCTCATGTGCTTGCGTTCGGAATTTTCGAGAATCTGCAGGATCTTGACCCGGGGCAAGGTCACCTTGAGTCCGGCCTTGCGCAATTCCTGGTTTTCGCTGCCCATGGTCTCCTCGGGGATGCGGGGGAGGGTTTTGCGTTATTATGCCCATTGGCTGGCGAATGGGAAAGCTCACCTTCCAGCCAAACGCGGCAATTCTCGTTCTTCGCGCTGAGCGCCCCCATGTCAACTATTGGGGATCATGGCACAGCGAATAGTTTCGATGCTGATGATCATTCTCCGGGGCTGATCGGGTAACGGTGCGAATCCACTGGCTCCGCCAATTTCCCCTTCAGTGTTTGCTTACGGAACGGCTTTCCGCACCCCACGAACCCGGCTGTACTTCTCACCTATCACCTAATTGACTATTCTTGCATTAAAGGCTATTTTTATTAGCCTTATTGCAAATAATTTGTATTTGGAGTGACCCAGTGCGCCTCACCGACTATTTTGCTTCGCATCCCGTGTTTACTACGGAGGAACTGAAGAATTGGCTGGTGCGCCGGGATTCGCATAATCCCTGGACGCGCAAGGCCTTGCTTGCGTATCACGAAAAGCAAGGGCGTCTTCGCCGGGCGCGCCGCGGTCTTTACTATGTGGTGCCACCCGGCGCCAATCCCGAAAATTTTCCGGCGGATGCCTATTTGCTCGCGGCGAAAATGACGGATGATGCGGTACTGGCATATCACACCGCTTTGGAATTCCATGGCAAGGCATATTCGATTTTCGAAGAGATTCAGTACCTGACTGCCCACGCGGCCCGCCCCGTGACTTTTCGCGACTACCGCTTCAAACCAGTGCGGTTTCCCGGAAAGCTGGATTCTGATCGGAAGCGGTTTTTTTCGGTCAAGGAGATGGACCGCGCCGGCATGGCCGTGGCGGTCACCAGTTTGGAGCGCACCCTTGTGGATGTCCTGGCCCGGCCTGACCTTGGTGGTGGCTGGGAGGAGATATGGCGCTCATTGGAAATGGTGGAGTTTTTCGATGCGGAAGTAGTCGTTGAGTACGCATTGCTTCTGGAAAATGCGACTACGGCGGCAAAGGTGGGTTTCTTCTTGGAGCAACACCAGGAAACCTTGTTGATAGAGGATTCGTATATCGAGCGCCTGCGCGTCCGGCGACCGCGCAAGCCGCACTACCTGACGCGGGATGAGCGTGGGGGACAACTCGTTCCTGACTGGAATCTGGTGGTGCCCAACGAAGTATTGGAGCGCTCCTGGGAGCGGGAGACTTGAAGCTCTCCAATGAGATGTTGCAGCGCGAGGCGGAAAAGACCGGATTTCGCCCTGAGGTGCTGGAAAAGGTTCTACAGCTGCTCAACCTCTTGCAGGCCTTGCGCGATCACCCGTTCCTGAGAGATCGAATTGCGCTAAAGGGCGGCACGGCTCTGAATTTGTTTGTATTCAAAATGCCGCGGTTGTCGGTGGACATCGATCTCAACTACATCGGGGCCGTGGACCGAACCGCCATGCTTGCAGAGCGGCCGGAGGTGGAGAGGGCCATTAAGGCGGTATGCTCCCGTGAAGACTTTTCGCTACAGCGAATTCCCGGAGATCATGCCGGAGGCAAATGGTTGCTGCGCTACGAAAGCGCGCTGAGGCAAGGTGGGAACCTCGCGCTTGACCTAAACTACATGTACCGGGTCCCCTTGTGGCCGATAACCTTGCAGAATTCGTCCAAGGTGGGCGCGAGCAATACCCGACAGATCCCCGTTCTTGAAATCCACGAACTGGCTGCCGGCAAGTTGGCCGCCTTGCTGGCGAGAAGGGCAAGTCGAGATCTTTTTGATGCACATCGGCTGCTGACCGAATGCGCATTAGAGGAGGGCCGGTTACGCACGGCATTTGTATTGTATGGCGCGATGAACAGAAAAGACTGGAGGTCCGTGAGCGTCGAAGACGTTAATTTCGAGCCAAACGAGTTGAAGAACGAGTTACTGCCGACGCTTCGAAACGAATATGTAAATGGAATTGAAGATATCCAGGACTGGGCACGAACTCTCGTCAACGAGTGCCGTAGCGCGCTGAGTGCCGTATTGCCCTTGTCCGAACGGGAAAGAGAGTTTCTGGACCGGCTCCTGGACCATGGTGAGATCAACCCTTCAGTGCTAACGGATGATGAAGTGTGGGCGGACCATGTGGGGCGGCATCCATTGCTGCAATGGAAAGCTCTCAATGTGCGCCGGAACAAGAATAGCTGACCAGGCAAGAGTTTGATCTACCTACTAGGATGGGTGTCCCTTCTTGCTTCATTATCCTTCGCTCTTGCATTCGTGATTCTCCGTTTAATCAACTAGATTTTCACTCGCAGTCTAGTTCCTCGCGCATTTCTGCCGGGTAGATCATTTCGTCGCCGAATTCGGCGGCCATAAGTTCCGTTAGTTCGGGGAAGAGATTTTCATATTCGACCAATATCTGGAGCAATGCACATATAAATGGCCCTTGAGTTTCGAGCACCTCCCGAGTGTCGTCCTGTATTGCGATGATTTCTTCATTGGCCGCGTTTATCTGCTCCGACGTTTCTAACATTTTTTTCTGAAGTTCATTCTGCGCTGCCATCTTAATTAGCTCGTTTCCCAGCTGAATCCGGTCCCACCCACGTATTCTAGTTGCATAATCCTCGGCGAAGGCTCGTATTTCTTGTTCCAGTTCCATATTGCGTCCGTTCGCCCTGGCTTCGAGATTGTCAAGAGATGCTTGCGTACCGCTCGGCAGCACCTGAGCGCCAGCTACAGGAGCTAGCAGGATCATTAACAGGAAAATTGTAAATCGCGTCATTTCAAAAACCCCCTAGTGGGTGCGGGCAGCGACAATAGCGTCTGGCGGCCTATACCGCTTCGCTACTCGAACCGGGCCACCGCCCACGACGGAGATTCTAGCACACCGGAAAAATGTGGTAAAAACGTGATTCGCGAAAACGGGCGGCGCTCGAAAAACCTAGTTTTTATGCGGCTTCCGGGGCGGTTTTGGAGTCCTGCCTTAAGTTCTCCTCCTCCGCCAGTTATATCAGTCAAGCCATTGATATTAATGAATTTATTCGCTGGAACTCAGTGCTTGTTACCCTACTTGCAGCAATTCCCGCTTGTGACTGAATTGCAGGGAAATCAACAGGTTGCGCGTGATCCGAAAAATAGTTTTCGTAAACTTTCGGCGCGGGATTCGGATAAACAGCCATGAGGGGTCCATTCTGGGGAGGACATCATGGCGAAAGTGCGGATGCGCGGCGCGTCGGGCGCGCCGGGGTTGTTGCGCGAGGTACGGAAGTGTTTTGAGCGGATTCCGGATCCTGTGGCTGGCCGCAAGCGGGTGCTGGCAGACTATCTGATGTCGGGTCTGGCGGTGTTTGGATTGAAGTTTCCCTCCTTGCCCGAGTTCGACCGCAACGCGCGGACGAACGAAACGGTGCGGGAGAATTTGAAGCATCTGTACGGCATTGCGGACGCGCCCTGCGACACGGCGCTGCGAGAGCGGCTGGACGCGGTGGAGCCGGCTGCGCTGCGGGGCGCGTTCAAGCGGGTGTTCGCGGTGCTGCAGCGGGGCAAGGGTCTGGAGGGCTTCACCTGGCTGGACCATTATTTGCTGTCGGTGGACGGCACGGGGTATTTTTCCTCGTCGCGGGTGCATTGCAAGCGCTGTTGCGAGAAACACCACCGGAACGGGGAGGTGACGTATTACCACCAGATGCTGGGCGCGGTGCTGGTGCATCCGGAACAGCGGGAGGTGTTTCCGCTGGCGCCGGAGGCGATCGGGAAGGGGGACGGCGCCCGGAAGAACGACTGCGAGCGGAACGCGGCCAAGCGGCTGCTGGCCCGCGTGCGGCGGGAGCATCCGCATCTGAAACTGTTGGTGGTGGAGGACGCGCTGGCGTCGAATGGGCCGCACATTCGCCTGTTGCAGTCGCTGGACATGCGTTTTGTGCTGGGGGTGAAGCCTGGCGACCACGCCCATCTGTTTGCGTGGGTGGACGCCACGCGGGGGACGCGGACTTTCGAGAAGACCGACGCCGCCGGCGTGGTGCGCCAATACCGTTATCTGAACGGCGCGCCGCTGGACGATGCGAATTTTGACCTGGAGGTGAACTTCCTGGAATGCCGGGAAACCCGTCCGGGCAAGCGGACACAGTGTTTTTCCCAGGTCACCGATGTTGCGGTCACCGAGGCGAACGCGGAGGATCTGATGCGGGCGGGACGCGCCCGCTGGCGTATCGGGAACGAGACTTTCAACACCCCGGAGAACCAAGGCTACGGCTTTGAGCACAACTACGGCCACGGCGACAACCATCTGGCGACGGTGTTCGCGCATCTGATGATGCTCGCCTTTCTCATCGACCAGGTGCAACAGGGAAGTTGCCGGTTGTTTCAAGCGGCGCGGGCCAGGGCGGAGCGGCCGCTGTATTTCTGGGACGCGGTGCGGAGCTATGTGAAAACCTTCCGCTTGCGTGACTGGGAGACGTTGTACGGCGCCATCGCGTTCGGTATTCGTCCACGCGAACCGGAGATTTGCGACAGCTCGTGAGCTTGCGCCGCGGCCGGTTGTGTGAATTGCCGGCGCTTCAGGGGTAAAGTGTGGCCGGAATCGACATCTCGCCAGGGGCGGGAGGGGGTTTTGACGCCGCGGGTTTTTCAGCAACGGAATGCGGCCATTGCTTCGGCATACAATGCCCATCGTTGGAGTTACCGGGAATTGCTGCCCTACTTGTTACACATTGCAATTATTCCCAACATGGTCGATAGTATGACAAGCGAACCGGCGCAACCTAATTGAAGCATGGGAGAACCCGAAATGGCAGACGCATTCAAAGAAGGCGATGTAGTGAAGCACAGGGCAGGCGGTCCAGCAATGATCGTGCAAGCCGTTGCCAAAGACGGCTATCGGTGCTCGTGGATTACGGCAGGCGGCACCCCCCACGTGAAAACGTATGGAAAGCACGAACTGCGGTTCGCCAAACGGGAGAATACAGCATGAAAAAGCTCATCCTGTCCGCGCTGCTGGCAACGGCGTTTCCGGCGCTGGCGCAAAGTACTTCTAGCAGCAGTTACACCGAGAATGAAAAACAATATGGAAATTGCGCGGTGGTTGACAGTGTTGACATGTTCACAGACGAAGTGACTCACGGGCTGATGTGCCAGGAGACCTCATTAATGGACAAAACCGAAATTGTGTTCGCTGTCCTCCCCGATGGGAACCACGGCGTGACTATCTCGAAGGGCATCCAGTTCCACCTTGAGGACCAGATTGAAATTGCCATCCGCGTAGACCGGAACGAACTCCGGTCAGGCACGTGGGATTGGGTAAGCTCCACTAGTAGCGCCGCTCTTTTTAACGACTGGGACACTATGCAGAGCCTGCTTGCCGAAATGTCGGGCGGCGAACGGTTGGTGATCAGAGTTGGCGATGAAACCGGCAATATCCGAATCGAAGGGGCTAATGAGGCAATCGCGGATTTCTTGGCTCGAACTCAAGACATACTCCCTAGATTCATCATTCCTAACTAACAAGGAGAAGCAATGAACGAGCAAGCAGCAAGACAGGTCCAGCAAGATGATGATGCCGAGCCTAACGGCTGGAAATTGACATCAATGGAGCTCGAAAACACAAGCTACCATCTGGAGCTAGAGACACCAGAGGGAGATTCTCAAATCGTTTGGGCTCAGACAAAGGACTTACACAACCAGTTGAATAGAGTACGCTACAAAATTCTAGCCACTCTGGGTCTAGTAAACGCTCAATTTCTTTAGCAAGAATTTCAGAACGCCCGGTTTTTGATAGAGACCGCTTCAGACCAGATTCGCTTCGTCGGCAAGGTACTCGCGAAAAGGGCGGGAATGCAATAACCTCCCCCATCAACGCTCCCCCCGAAGCCGCAGATTCGCTTCTGCGGTTCGCGCCCGGTCTTTCCAATGGGCAAGCTCCGGGTTGTCCTGCTTGCCCTCGACGATTGCCGCAAGCTCGCCATTCTTTCGCTTCAGGGCTTGAACGCCCTCGGCCTCGCGGCGGGCCTCTGCCTCCAGCCTAACGGTCCCGCGTCGCAGTTCGCTGATCTGCGAACGCAAGTCGAGTTCCATCTCCTCGACCTCGCGGTGGTCAACAAGCCTCAGATGGCCCAAGCGCCACCACCATCGACACCCCGGCGCCGACCAGTTTTTCGATGACCTGCGCCCGGCTCACCATGTCAAGGAAATAGTGATCGTGCCTCAGGGAGATATCGCCCCCCAGCTTGTCGGCCAGTTCCGATTCGACAAGCCTTGTCAGGGGCATTATCAGGTTCAGGTGCGCCCGGCGGGCGGCCTCCCGCTGCGCCGTGCCGCTCCCGGAGAACAGGTCGGGCGGCAGGCCCATCGCCGCCAGCGTCCGGTTGAAGCTGTCGCGGGCGACCTCGGCAAGCTCCGCCGTGGGCATCGGGCCGATGTGCCTCTATGTCCACGAGTTCACCGGGTCGAGATTGCGGTCGCCGGTCTTCATGGCCTCGCCGAAGAAAATCCGGCCCTTCGCGTTGTTGATGCTGGATTTCACATTCTCCAACTCGTCGTCGTCCCAGCCCTCGGCGGGAACCTCGAGCACCACGCCCACCGGCATTGACGGGGCCTTAGTCGAACTCAAGCCGGAATACCGAACCCTCGGTTCAAATTTTGGGTAACAGATGGGGTTCCACATGACACCCTATTTGTTACCCAATTCGTAAGTTGTTGATCTCACGCTGCCAGCCCCGGTGCGACAGCTTACCATAGTGCATACATTCACCGGTAGATGTATTGACAAGCAAACACGGCGCATCAAGCACAGGATCAGTCTGACCAGCAACGGCACTACCAGGCAAGATCACGAACAAGGCAAGAGCAATCTTTTTCATTCGGTGATTCTCCGTTGTGTGAGTGCGGCCCGTTTTCCGCCACAGTGGGCCAGACTGCGGTATCGAGGGAGCGCCATAGTAAATTCCCCTGCGAGGCTGGCGATTCTATCATGCTTGGAAAAGCGTGGTAAAAACGTGATTCGCGGGAGCGGGCGCCGTTCGCAAAACCTAGTGTTTATGCGGCTTCCGAGCCTATTTCGGAGTCCTGCCTCAAGTTCTCCCGCTCCGCCAGACTTTCCGTTAGAAATCGCTTACTGCGCTGATTTGGCGTTCGCTCAGGCTGATGTAATCGGCAAGCACTCGGGCGCTTTCTTCGAGCAGGAAATCGCCTTCGTCGTCTTCCTCTTCGGTCTCGACCTCGGCCTCGTTCTCGGTTTCGATGTCCAATTCAGCGGCAGCGTCGTTGGCTGCCAGCGCATTTTCATCCGCTTCAGCTTCAGTTTCGGGTTCGGCCTGGGCGGTTTCCGCCGCGTCGCTTTCCTCGTCTTCATCGCCTTTGAGGATGTCGGGCAGGGACAGGCCCTTGAGGAAGCGGCGTATGTTCTCGGATTCGATATGGCGGCCGAGGCGTTTCGGGAGCATCTCGGGCGCTTGCCAAACCTCCAATTTTGTATTCAATAAAAAACCTTACTCTGGTCAGATTCAGACTTGGCTGGCATATCGCGCAACGACTCAATGGAAATTTTCGCAACGGGCGCCTTGCACGAAAACCATGTATCGATGGATATCAATTGGATGACCAAATTCGGATAGACATGCTAGTCGATTAATGGCGTAATTGCCATGTCACCACCAGAATTGGAGAGAAGCAAAGATGGCGAAATCGGAGAAGCAGCACCGTATCAGGATTCCATCGAACAAAGAGATGCATGCTGCGATTGAAAATCGCGACGAAGCTTACGATGGAGCCTTTTTCTACGGGGTTTTAACTACTGGCGTCGTTTGTATGCCATCTTGCGCATCACGACCTGCCCATACCGAGAATATTCGCCTATTTCTGGATCTGGATTCAGCAAGGCAGGCTGGCTTTCGTCCTTGCAAAAGGTGCCGCCCGGAAAATCTTGGGAAAGATCTGGAAAAATTAGTCGAAATTGCAAGATACATCGAGCAAAATGCGGATGATCGCATAGCTCTGATAGAGCTATCCAAAATGGCAAACTTATCCCCTTCCAGATTCCAAAAAGTATTTAAATCCAAATTAGGAGTCTCTCCCAAGGAATACCAGGACGCCATCCGCCTTGATAAGTACAAATCTGCTCTAAAAAAGGGGGAGACGGTGACGGAAGCAATCTATTCTGCGGGATATGGTTCTCCCAGTCGTGTGTACGGCGAAGCAGCTCGATACATGGGCATGACTCCCGCAACGTATCGAGCCGGAGCTGAGGGAGAACGAATCTATTTTGCATATCGTGACTCATTACTGGGCCCGCTTTTAATGGCGGCAACGGAGCGCGGTGTATGTTTCGCACAATTTGGAGACAACCTGGAACAACTTAAAGAACAATTGAAGGCCGAGTTTCCAAAGGCGAAATTTCTAGAATCACCCGGTAGCAAGGGGCCAGAGTTAGATCTTTGGATAAAGGCATTCGATGATCATATCGGGCGCAATTCCCCCTGCCCTGATCTTCCATTAGATTTGCGGGGGACTTCTTTTCAACTAAAAGTGTGGCGATTTTTGCTCAGCGTAAAAGAAGGCGACGTTTTGAGTTATGGAGAGTTGGCAAAAGAAATAGGCAAACCTCGTGCATTTCGCGCTGTCGCATCCGCATGCGGTGCGAATAAGATTGGCATTTTGATTCCCTGTCATAGAGTACTACGAGGCAACGGTGGTATTGGTGAATATCGATGGGGCATTGAAAGAAAACGAGTTTTACTTGACAAAGAACGGGTAAGCAGGTCAGGCTGATGGTTCCATTCGAGAGAGTCGCCGCACTCAACTGGGCCAGCAGTTGCTCGGAGACGAGCACCGCTTCGCGCATGGTTTCGCCGAGGGTGTCGCCAGCGGCGGGAGTTACGCTGCCTGCCGTGGGCTTTCCGAACCGGAAGCACAGGCCGCCAGCAACAAAACCAAAATCGCCGCGACCGCGCCGGAACGGGTGAAAATTGCCAAGGACCGGTTTATAGTTGCCACGATGACGCACCTGCTGAGTTTGACCAGACACAATAGCCGCCGCGTGGGCCGCTGTAACGCCTCCGCTAGGAGGCTGCGCCGCAGGAATTCGCGAAAGCGAAAATTCGCCATCGCCGCGCCCCTGGCTGATCGATTGAGGCGAATATTGGTGAATATGCAACGAAATCGAACGGCCAGGGGCGTGGACGGGAGCGGATTTGCAGCCGTGAATTCCTACGGCGCAGGCTCCCAGGGCACGGTAACCGCCATGAAAAGATTGAAGACCAGCCTGTTGATTCTGCTGCTCGCGGCCCTCCCCGGCTGCGCCAACAATCCCGGCTCGCTGGATTTTCCGGGGGTGTACAAGATCTCCATCTCCCAGGGCAATGTCATCCTGCAAAACATGGTGGATCAGTTGCGGCCCGGCATGACCCGCAACCAGGTCATCTTCGTCATGGGCACGCCACTGGTGCGCGACCCATTCCACCAGGACCGCTGGGACTACGTCTACAACTTCCAGCCCGGCGGCGGCGCCCGCACCCAGGAGCGCATCACCGTCTGGTTCATCGACGACGAACTCGAGCGGGTAACCGGCGACTTCACCCCGAATCCTCCTGAAGACGAAAGCGCTGGCTGATATCCAGTTCCAGCGATTTTCACTTGGCGCGGGAGGCCGCCTCTTCGGTCATCCGGCAAAGACGCAAAGAATACAACGCAGCGGGTGTCCCGGGGAGATTCTGCGACTCCGCTTCGCTACGCGCAGAATGACGGGCAGGGCTGCGCACGAACCGGGAAAGGCGCGGGTAATCCGTCGCGCCGGCGGGGAAACGGCAGGGCTGCGCGCGAACCGGGAAAGGCACGGCGCGCCCTATGAACTCGTGCGCACCATGGGCAGGGCTGCGCGCGAACCGGGAAAGGATTCTTGATTCCGAAACAGCCATCATTGGCTCGGCTCCGCAGCAATTTGTTTGCACAATTCGATTACACTGGTATACACTTTGGGCAATCCATTTGAACTGCCCACGATGATCGGTTTCAGGTGTCCGGCTATCCTCGCATACAATATCAACCACCTTCCGGCATTACCGTGGCCGCCTGCTGTTGCAGGCGGCGGATGTTCGCCGGAATCAAAAGCCCATTGCGAGAATCACAACCATGAGTGACAAAAGGCTGTACAACACGGTGGCCCGGTCGATTCTGGAACTGATCGAAAAAGGCATCTATCCGGCGGGAAGCCGACTGCCGGCGGAGAGAAGTCTGGCGGAGCAGTTCAATGTAAGCCGCGTGACGGTTCGGCAGGCCCTGGTCGCCCTCCAGGCCCGGGGCAAAATCGACATCAAGACCGGGTCCGGGGTATACGTGCTGGAAGCGTCCGACCCGGGAAATGAAAATCTATCCAGAATCAATGCCTTTGAAGTAACCGAGGCGAGGTCGCTGTTCGAGTCCGAGGTTGCCGCGCTTGCCGCGCTCAATATCACCGACGAAGAACTCGACGAGCTTTCCGGTTACATCGAGAAGATGGCCACCAACAATCCCGACGACGAGGCGGCCGCGGAACTCGCGGACCGGGATTTCCATCTCACCATCGCCGCGGCTTCAAGAAATTCGGCGGCGCGCCATATCGTCGAACTGCTTTGGAAGCTGCGCACGGAACTGCCCAAGGTCAAGGAAGTCTACGACTCGGTTTGCCTGGAAGATACGTCCCAGCGCGGCGATGAACACATGGAAATCCATATTGCGCTGCGCAATCGCGACCCCGCCGCGGCCCGCATGGCGATGCGCAAGCATTTTGCCCGTCTGCTCGAATCCATGCTCGACATCACGGAAGAGCAGGCGCTTGAGCGAATCCGCAAGCAGGCCTCGGAAAGCCGCCATCGCTTCTTGAAGGCCGTCAATATCTGATCCGATGAGAAACCCTTTCGGCAAATTGCCCACCCTGGCGCTGGTCGCGACCCTGCTCGCTGCAAATCAGGCCCGGGGCGCCGAAATCCTCGTCGGCAACCAGCAGGAGTATCGCGCCGCGGTGGAGTCGGCCGAACCCGGCGATACCATCATCCTTGCCAATGGAGTCTGGCGCGATTTCGAGATTCTTTTTACCGGGCATGGCCGCGCCGGCGAACCCATTACCCTGACCGCGGAAACCAGGGGAGAGGTCATCATTTCCGGCCGCTCGAATTTGCGTCTGGCCGGAGAGCACCTCGTGGTGTCCGGCCTTGTATTCCGGGACGGCCACACCCCCACAAACACCGTCATCGCGTTCCGCGGAACCCGTGGCGACCTCGCCCACCACTCCCGGGTAACCGAAACGGTAATCGACCATTTCAACAACCCGGAGCGCTTCGAAACCGACTTCTGGGTGATGATGTACGGCAGGCACAACCGCTTCGACCACAATCATCTCGAAGGAAAGAGCAATGCCGGGGTTACCATGGCGGTGCGCCTCGGCAGCGAAGACAGCCGGCAAAACCACCACCGCATCGACCACAACTACTTCGGGCCGCGCCCCGTGCTCGGCTCCAACGGCGGCGAAACCCTGCGCATCGGCACGAGTGCCTGGTCCCGGACGAATTCCTTCACGGTTGTGGAGAACAATTACTTCGACCGCTGCAATGGCGAAGTGGAAATCATATCCAGCAAGTCCGGCGGAAATGTGTTTCGCGGCAATGTATTCCATGAATCCCAGGGCACGCTGACCCTGCGCCATGGCCACGGAAACACCGTGGAGAACAATGTTTTCCTCGGCAACCGGGTCAGCCACACCGGCGGCATCCGCGTGATCAACCGGGACCAGGTGGTGCGCAACAACTATCTGCGGGGATTGACCGGGCATCGATTCGGCGGCGCCCTCGTGGTGATGAACGGCGTCCCCAATTCCCCCATCAACCGCTATGACCAGGTCGATGGCGCGATCATCGAAAACAATTCCATCATTGACAGCGACCACATCGAACTTGCCGCGGGTAGCGATGAGGAGCGCTCGGCCCCGCCCATCAACAGCGTGTTCCGGTCGAATCTGGTGCATAACAGCGACGACCGCAGTATTTTCTCCGCCTACGATGACTTGAGCGGCATTGATTTCCAGGCCAATGTCATTCACGAATCCGTTGCGCCGGAAGCGAATCCTCCGGCACCGGGCGATGAATTCGTCTACTCCAGCATTGCGCTTCGGCGATCGGCAAACGGGCTGCTCCATCCGGCAAGCGAAGAATTCAATGGCATCGGCGTCCCACGCGACCTTGCCGTGCTGAACAGGGAGGCAACCGGCGTTTCCTGGTATCCCAAACCCGGCCCGGAAGTTCGCTTCGGATTCGGTCAAACCCGGGAGATTGACCCCGGACTTGATTCAATTTTCGACGCGGTCGCCGAAGCCCGGGCGGGAGACACGATTTCCCTTTCGCCGGGAGAATATCTGGAATCGAAAATCGTGGTCGTGGACCGACCGCTCGCCATCCTTGCGCCAACCGGCGAGGCGACAATCGAATTCGAGCGCACGGCGCTGTTCGAAATCGTTGACGGCGGCGGCCTCAGGCTTGAGGGATTGACGCTTTCGGGAAAATCGGCGCCCGATGTGGCGGGCAATTCGGCAATCCGCACAAGCCGTTACTCCATGGTGAGACCTTATGTCCTTGAGCTTGAGAACGTGACCGTAAGCGACCTGAACAGCAATCATTCCTTCGATTTTTTCTCTCCCGCGAAACACACTTTCGCCAATCTCATCCAGATTGCGAACTCCAGATTCCGCAACATTACCGGAGATGTGCTTGCGCTGGAGCTGGAAACGGAAGATCTTGGCGTCTACAACGCCGAAACCGTCACGATCCGCAACAGCACTTTCGAAAACATTGAAGGCGCTCTCGCCAATGTCTACCGGGGCGGAACCGACGAAAGCACCTTCGGCCCGCATTTCGAATTGAGCGCATCCACCCTGCTTTCCGTAGGCAATGGCAGCCGCAACGCAACGAACGCCTCGGTGCGATTACACGGCGCCCAGGACGTCGAGATCATCGACAACATCCTGTCGGGCAGCAAACCCATCCGGATCACCACCATCGTCGGCGATCCGGTCAATACCCTGGACCGCAATCGGTTCGAAAACACCCCCTTGCCGATCGTCGGCGACGCAGGCGAAGCGGGGCCATGAGATTCGGCCCCGCCCAGGTTTCGCTTTGCGGCCTTGTCGCGCTTGTCCTGTGTTCCCCGGGATTTCCCGCCGAACATCCGGGACTCTTGCTGACGCCGGAAGATGTCGAGTTCATCAGGCAGTACCGGCAGGAGTCACCCGGCTTCAGCCGCGCACTCGAAGAAACCAGGGCCGAACTCGATGACTATTTCGGGACGGCGCCGGACGTGCCGGCGCCGGTGGATCCAGGCGGCGGATACTCCCATGAAACCCACAAGAAAAACGGCATTGCCATCCACGACGCCGGGATGGTTTACCAGCTCACCGGCGACGAAACCTATGCGCGCCATGCCGGTCGGCTGCTGCTTGCCTATGCGGACATGTACTCCGCCCTCGGCAATCATCCCCGCAGCAGGAGCTCGAATCCCGGTCGGCTTTTCTGGCAAAACCTCAATGAATCCGTCTGGCTCACCTATGCCATCCAGGGTTTCGATGCGATACACGACAGCCTGCCGCCCGCCGAGCGCAACGAGATTGTGAACAGGCTGCTGCGGCCCATGGCTGATTTCCTCTCCGAAGGCTCGGCAGACACCTTTGACCGGATCCACAACCACGGCACCTGGGCCGTCGCCGCGGTGGGCATGACCGGCTATGTGCTCGATGACGACGACTACGTCCGCAAGGCGCTTCACGGACTCGATGGCGATGGCGACTCCGGTTTCATGCGGCAGATTGACCTGCTGTTTTCCCCAGATGGCTACTACAGCGAAGGACCGTATTATCAGCGCTACGCCATGATGCCCTTCCTCCTTTTCGCCCGCAGCATCGAAGCGAACGACCCGGAACTGGATATCTTCGCCTATCGTGACGGCATCCTGCTCAAGGCCATCCATGCCTGCATCGACTTGTCCTATGCCGGGTTGTTTTTCCCCCTGAACGACGCCATCAAGGACAAGGGGCTCGATACCGTGGAGCTGCGCTACGGCATCGCCATGGCCTACGCCCTGACCGGCGATTCCGCCCTCGCGTCCATCGCGGGGCTGCAGAACTCCCAGGTTCTCAACGGCGACGGCTTCCGGCTCGCCCGGGCCCGGGACCGGGGCGAAACCCTGCCATTCATCCACAAATCCCGATTGTTCCGCGACGGGCCGGAAGGAAAGCAGGGCGCATTGGCCGTACTTCGCGCAGCCAGCACCGGCAATCAGCAGGCCCTGCTTCTCAAGGCCACGTCCCAGGGCATGGGCCACGGCCATTTCGACAAGCTCGGGCTGCTGTTCTACGACAACGGCCGGGAAATCCTCACCGATTATGGCGCCGCGCGTTTCCTGAACGTGGAACAGAAAAACGGCGGGCGCTACCTGCCGGAAAACGAAACCTGGGCCAAGCAAACCATCGCCCACAACGCTCTGGTGGTGGATGAAACCAGCCATTTCGACGGCCAACTGCGGGTCGCGGAACAGCATCATCCCGACATGCTGTTCTTTGACGATGCGGGCGGAATCGAAATCGCCTCCGCCAGCATGGAAGGCGCCTATGAGGGAGTGTCATTCCAGCGCACCGCAGCCTTGCTGAGCGACTTTCCCACCGAACATCCGCTGATGATCGATGTGCTCGAAGCCAGCGGCGAGAACCCGCATCAGTTCGACCTGCCCGTGCATTTCAACGGCCAGATCGTCGATACCAGCCATCCGCTGGAGCCCGCGTCCAGCCTGCATCCGCTGGGAGAGGCCAACGGCTACCAGCATCTCTGGTTGCGCGCAAGCGCGGAAGTCCCCGCGGGCGAGAAGTTTGCCGTCACCTGGCTCACCGGAAACCGTTTCTATACCTATTCCGTGATTGCCCGGAACGATATGCAAGTATTCTTTACCGAACTCGGCGCCAATGACCCGCAATTCAATCTGCGCCGCGAGCAAGCGCTGGTACTGCGGACCCGCGGGGAAAGTTCAGGCTGGTTTGTTTCGGTTGTTGAGCCGCACGGCGAATACAACGGGGCGGAAGAATACACCCTGAACAGCCGCGGCGCCCTGGACGAACTGCGCTTTGTCCGGGAAACCGGCGCCGATTTTCTGAGCCTGCGAACCGCCGACGGCTCACAGGCGATTCTCGCCCTGTCCCATGATGCCGGCGAGGCAATGACACACGAGGTGGAGCTTGCGGGTCGCCCCTACCGTTGGAACGGCAACTACGCCTTGTTCCAGGAGGCTGCGCCAATGTCTGGAGTGAGAGAAGAATGTTCCGCGGATACCTGAGATGGATCGTTGTCAGCCTGGTCGCCATCGCGACGGTGATCAACTATATCGACCGGAATGCCCTGGCCATCATGTGGCCCGCCATTTCCGAAGACCTGGGCATGGACGCCAACGACTACGCCCTGGTGGTTTCCTTCTTCATGGTGGGTTACGCCGTCGGCCATTCCCTGTTCGGCAAGATCTTCGACATGATCGGAACCCGGCTGGGATTCGTGCTGGCGATCGTGGCCTGGTCTATTTCCATCATGCTGCACGCCGCAACCCGCGGCGTGCTTTCCCTGGGGCTGGTGCGGGCGGCGCTCGGCGTCAGCGAGGCGGGCAACTGGCCGGGGGCGACCAAGAGCAATGCCGAATGGTTTCCCATCAAGGAGCGCGCCCTGGCCCAGGGTATATTCAATTCCGGCGCCTCTCTTGGCGCGGTGGTTTCCGCACCGGTAATCGCCCTGCTCTATCTGCAATTCGGCTGGCAGGGAACCTTTATTGCGGTGGGCGCACTCGGTTTCATCTGGCTGCTTCCCTGGCTGCTCGTGTACAAGGCGCCACCGGAACGTCATCCCTGGCTGTCCGAAGAAGAAAAGGAATACATACTCTCCGGGCAGAAGCCGGAAACGGAGGGCGAAGCCGGGGAGCTGGAACAGGCGGCGCCGGGATGGGGCGAAATGCTCAAGTACCGGCAAAGCTGGGCGGTCATTTCCTCGCGCTTTTTCCTGGACCCGGTGTGGTGGCTCTTTGTGAGCTGGTTGCCGATCTACCTGGCGGACCAGTTCGGATTCGACATCGCCCAGATTGGACTGTTCGCCTGGGTGCCTTATGTCGGCGCGGCGCTGGGCGCGATATTCGGTGGCTGGCTTGCCGGCAAACTGCTCAGGACCGGATGGTCGGTCAATGGCGCCCGCAAGCTGACCATCACCCTGGGTGGCGCCATCATGATGCCCATGCTGATTGCCACGGCGTTCGCCTCCACACCGCTCACCGCGGTATTGCTGATCGCGGTGATCCTGTTCGGATTCCAGTTGGCCATCGGCAATATCCAGACGCTGCCCAGCGATTTTTTCGCCGGCAAGTCGGTTGGCTCGCTTGCCGGCGTCGGCGGCACCGCCGCGGTCGCCGGCGTGCTGATCACGACCTGGATTGTTCCCATAGCGACCCAGGAATCCTACGTGCCGTTTTTCCTGCTGGGAGCGCTGCTCGTTCCGCTGGCGGTGGCGTCGGTATGGATTTTCGGCGGCCGGATCGAACCGGTGACGACCGACTGGGATGGGGGCTAGGAGCCTGCACCGCAGGAATTCGCGAAAGCGAAAATTCGCTATCGCCGCGCCCCTGGCCGGTCGATTTAGGCGAATATTGGTGAATATGCAACGAAATCGAGCGGCCAGGGGCGTGGATGAGAGCGGATTTGCAGCCGTGAATTCCTGCGGCGCAGGCTCCTGGGCTGCCGCGGAAACCCCGAATTGAATTCGGACTGATTTTGACTTGATCGGGAACTTGCAATGAGTATTGAAAACAAGGTGGCGATTGTCGCCGGCGGCTCGCGCGATATCGGCAGGGCGGTTGCGGAGACCCTGGCGCGAAAAGGCGCCAGGGTCGCGTTTACCTGGTGCAACAGCGAAGCCGACGGGGCCGACACGCTAAAGGCAATCAAGACGGCTGGCGGCGCCGCCATCAGCGTTCGCGCAGACACGACAAGACAGCGGGACGTGGACAATCTGCTCAAACAAACCCAAAGCGAGTTTGGCGATTCCATGGACATTCTGGTCAATGTGACCGGGGGGCTGGTGGCGCGCAAGCCGCTTCTGGAAATGAGCGAGGAGTTTTTCGAAGGTGTCATGAAACTCAATGTCACCAGCGCCTTTCTCACCGCTAAAGCCGTTGTGCCCCGCATGGGTCAGGGCGCTTCCATCATCAATTTTTCCTCCCAGGCCGGGCGGGACGGCGGCGGGCCGGGCGCCATCGCCTATGGAACATCCAAGGGCGCCTTGATGACTTTCACCCGCGGACTCGCCAAGGAACTGGGCCCCGCTGGTATCCGGGTGAACTGTGTTTGCCCCGGCATGATCAGCACCGCGTTTCACGACCGGTTCACCCGGGATGAAGTCCGCGCCAATGTCGCCGGCGCCACTCCTTTGCGGCGGGAAGGGCTGGCCCGGGAAGTCGCCGATCTGGTGGCGTATCTTGCCTCGCCCGAGTCGAGCTTCATTACCGGCGCCAGCCTCGACATCAATGGCGGGCTCTATTTTTCCTGAGGATTCCTGCGTTTGGCTGAGTACATCTGCTTCGGCGAAATCATGCTGCGGCTGAAATCGCCCTCCCATGAGCGCCTGCTGCAATCGCCTCTTGACTTCAACGGTTTCAACTCGTAAGTGATTGATTTCATTGGGTTGGCCATTTTCTTTAGGCACAACATCCGGGTTTTCCTTGCTGGCGGGGGATCATTTCAAGGCATACGGCACATCCGTGAACTTGAGCCCGAG
>JAJDVS010000061.1 GCA_022825945.1 Pseudomonadales bacterium | reverse complement strand
TTGCCCGAAAATCGCGGTGAACATCCCGAAAACGGACAAAGCGACCCGGATTTCGTCAGACCGAAACCATCATGCACGGACAGAGCCCGAAAACGACGGATTCAGGGCCAAATTCATCCACTCGTGCAACATCCGGGATAGGCATTGATTACAATAGTGCGCTGTCTTGCTCCCCGCCTGCAATCTCAATGTGCAAGCACGATCAACACGACCCACGCGAGGCGGCATTGGAATGCTGAGCGAATATGTACAGTTATGACCAGTACGACCATACCATTCTAGCCGAGCGGGTGGCGCAGTTCCGGGACCAGACCCGGCGTTATCTCGACGGCAAGCTGAGCGAGGCCGAGTTTCTGCCGCTGCGGCTGCAGAACGGGCTGTATGTCCAGCGGCTCGCGCCCATGCTGCGGGTGGCGGTTCCCTATGGCCTGCTTTCATCGGCGCAACTGCGCAAGCTGGCCCATATTGCCCGCCACTATGACAAGGGCTATGGCCATTTGACCACTCGCCAGAATATCCAGTTCAACTGGCCCGAACTCATGGATGTCCCCGATATTCTCGCCGAGCTTGCCGAAGTGGAAATGCATGCCATTCAAACCAGCGGCAATTGCATCCGCAATGTGACCACCGATCATTTCGCCGGCGCCGCCGCCGATGAAATCGAGGATGCCCGCCCCTGGTGCGAAATCATCCGCCAGTGGTCCAGCTTCCACCCCGAATTTGCCTACCTGCCGCGCAAGTTCAAGATCGCCGTCTGCGGCACCCCAGCCGACCAGGCCGCGACCCAGGTTCACGATATCGGCGTGTATCTCCTGCGGGGCGACGATGGCGAAACCCGTTTCCGCATTCTCGCCGGCGGCGGGCTCGGTCGCACCCCGGTGATCGGCCAGGTGATCTTCGAGCGGGTGGAAGAACCCCATCTGCTGAGCGCGCTGGAAGCCATCATGCGGGTGTACAACCGGGAAGGCCGCCGCGACAACAAGTACAAGGCGCGGATCAAGATTCTGGTGCGGGAAACCGGCGCCGACAGATTCCGGGAGAAAGTGCGCCGGGAATGGGAACGCATCAAGGATTCCGCCATGAAGCTTACCGGGGCGGAAATCCGGCGCTGCCAATCCTTTTTCAGCGGTCCGGATTATGTGCAACGCCTCAACGGTTCCGACGCGCTCGAAGAGTCCTTGCGGAACGATGCGGAATTTGCGCTCTGGCACCGGCGCAATGTCCGGGCCCACAAGCAGCCGGGATACGCCATCGTCACGGTAAGCCTGAAGCAGACCGGCCTGGCGCCGGGAGACATCAGCGACCGGCAGTTGGACTTTCTCGCAGACCTTGCCGAGCGTTACAGTTTTGGCGAAGCCAGAATCAGCCACAAGCAGAACATCATTCTCGCCGATGTGGAGCAGCGCCGCCTCCATGCCCTGTGGCGGGAGCTTGGCGCCGAATCGCTGGAGACTCCGGCGCTCGGCCTGCTGACCGATATCGTCTGCTGCCCCGGCGGCGACTTCTGCGCCCTGGCCAATGCCAAGTCGATACCTCTGGCCGAGGAAATCCAGCGCGATTTCAGGGATTCCGCGGAACTTGAGGAAATCGGCGATCTGAGCCTCAATATCTCGGGCTGCATGAATGCCTGTGGCCACCACCATGTGGGCAACATCGGCATCCTCGGCGTCGACAAGAAAGGCGAGGAGTTCTACCAGATCTCACTCGGCGGCTCCTCCGCCCGGCAGGCGAGTCTCGGCAAGATTCTCGGGCCGGCCTTTGCCCGGGAGGAAGTGCCCGGGGTACTGCATACCCTGGTGGATGTGTACAAGGCGCAGCGCGACCCGGGCGAAGCCTTTCTCGACACCTACCGCAGAATAGGCCACGAACCTTTCAAGCAGGCGGTCTATGCCGATCATCATTGACCATAAGGGCATTCTCCGCCAGGACCGCTGGACCGTATTGCATGAGGCGTCCGGGGCGGAAGTGCTGCAGGCGGCGCCGGGGCGGAGTTTTATCGTGCCGCTGGATTTTTATCTGCAATTCCGCGGGCTGCTTGATGAATACCCCGGCAAACAAGGCATCTGGCTCGACAGCCATGAAACCCCGGAAGCCATTGCCGGCGATCTGGCGAGTCTGGCGATAATCGCCCTGAATTTTCCCGTCTTCCGCGATGGCCGCTCCTTCACCAATGCCCGGGAGTTGCGCGAGCATTACCGCTATCAGGGCGAAATCCGCGCCATCGGCGATGTGCTGCGGGATCAACTCTTCTACATGGCGCGCTGTGGATTCGACAGCTTCGCCCTGCGCCACGATCAGGACCCGGAGACCTGCCTGGCGGCTTTCCGGGATTTCAGCACCGGTTACCAGGCGAGCATCGATGAGCCACTGCCGTTATTCCGGCGCCGGCACGACCAACGGCAGGCGTAATGGGCGCAGAATCCCTGCTGTTTTCCTTTTTCCTGATCTTTACCGGCGCGACGGTGCTTTCCACCGCCGCGCTGTTTCTGCGGATTCCCTTGCTGGTGGCTTATATTCTGGCGGGAATCCTGCTCGGCCCTTTTGGCCTTGGCTGGATTTCCGACGCCGCACTGCTCGTCGACATCGCTGAAATCGGCATTCTGTTCCTGCTGTTCCTGCTTGGACTCGACATGCAGCCGGTCAAGCTCATGGCCACCTTGCGCAATACCTTCTGGGTAACCCTGCTCAGTTCGCTGCTGTTCCTGGCCTTGGGGCTGGCCACCGGCCTGCTGTTCGCCTTTTCCCTCCAGGACAGCCTGGTGATCGGATTCGCCATGATTTTTTCCAGCACCATTATCGGCATCAAGCTGCTTCCCACCACAGTGCTGCATCAGCGGCACATGGGGGAACTGATGGTGGGCATTCTGCTGCTGCAAGATTTTATCGCCATCTTCCTGCTGGTCTTCCTCGACCAGGGGGAACTGGCGCAGGCCGAGGTATTGCGCACCCTGCTCGCCTTTCCGGCGCTGCTGCTGCTCGCCTGGGGCATGACGCGCTTCGTGCTGGTGCCGCTGATCGCCCGCTACGACCAATTCCGGGAATACCTGTTCCTGCTCGCCATCGGCTGGTGCCTGGGCATGGCGGAAACCGCGGAACTGCTCGGGCTGACCGCGGAAGTCGGCGCTTTTGCCGCCGGCGTCAGCCTCGCCACGAGCCCGGTGTCGATGTACCTGTCGGACCGGCTCAAGCCTCTGCGGGATTTTTTTCTGATCCTGTTTTTCTTTTCCCTGGGCGCCCAGTTCAATATCGCCCTGGTGGACCGGTTCATCTGGCCCGCGGTGGTTCTCTCGGCGCTTGCCCTGAGCCTCAAGCCCCTGGTTTTCCGCACCCTGCTGCTGCGCTTCAGCGAGCGTCGCGCCCTGGCCTGGGACGCGGGCCTGCGGCTCGGCCAGATCAGCGAGTTCTCGCTGCTGATCGCCTTTGTGGCTTTTCAGGCGGGGTCCATCAGCGAAATGGCGGCAATGACGATTCAGGGTGCGGCGATTCTGACCTTCCTGTTTTCTTCCTGCTTTGTGGTGATGCTTTGTCCCACGCCGATCGCGGTGAACCCCAGACTTCGGCGGGATTGAGACGCCATCCCTGATGGCGCAGAGACTACGCGCAGAATGACAGAGGTCCCACTTACAACTTCAGCAGGAATCTTCCCAGGGCCTGGCCGTTACGCACTGCGTTGAGGCTCGGGCCAAGTTGGTCCAGGCTGATTTCGGTGGCGATCCGCTCCAGGCCAGCGGGCTTCCAGTCGGTCGCCAGACGTTTCCATAGCGCGGACTTGACTTCCGGAGGCGCTTCCGCCGAGTCAATGCCAAGCAGATTGGCGGCCCGCAGAATGAAGGGAAATACCGTGGCGGGAAACTCCGGCGACTCCACCAGCCCGCAACAGGCTACGCTGCCTCCGTATTGCAAGCCCTTGAGCACATTGCCCAGGGTCTTGCCCCCCACCACATCCACCGCGGCGGCCCACTGCCCCTTGAGCAGCGGCCTCGGGTTGTCTTCCGACAGGATGTTGCGATCGATGATTTCCGCTGCGCCGAGGGAACGCAGCAGTTCGTGGCTCTGCGCCTTGCCGGTACTTGCAGTAATCGCAAAACCGAGTTTGGCCAGCAGGGCCACGGCAAGAATGCCGACGCCGCCAGTGGCGCCGGTGACCAGAACCGGCCCCTGCCCGGCTTCGAGGCCATTGTGGATCAGTTTCTCCACGCACTGGGCCGCGGTAAAGCCCGCAGTGCCGATGATCATGCTTTCCCTGGCGCTGAGCCCGTCCGGCAGCGGCAGCACCCATCTGGCGGGTGTCCGGATCATCCCGGCGAAGGCGCCCGAGGTGTTCATGCCCAGGTCATAGCCGCTGGCGATGACTGGCTGGCCGGGCTGCAGGCGCTCGTCCGCGGATTCCACCACGATACCGGCGGCGTCGATTCCCGGGGTATGGGGATAGTTTCGCGTTACGCCGCGATTGCCGCCGGCGGATAACGCGTCCTTGTAATTGAGGCAGGAATACTGGACTTGCACGAGTACTTCGCCGGAAGGCAGTTCCTCGACTTCGCGCTCGACCACCCGGCCGCGAAACTCGCCCTGGTCGTTTTCGGAAACCTGCCAGGCCCTGAATCTGTCGTTCATGGATAACTCCTTAGGATACTATCGGAAGATCCTGCGACTACGCGCAGCCTCCCTACCCGTCATTCTATGCGGAGCGAAGCCCCCTGCCCGTCATTCCGTGCGGAGCGAAGCCCCCCTACCCGTCATTCTGCGCGGAGCGAAGCGCAGTCGCAGAATCTCCCCGCTATTGCACATTTGTGTTGGTCGGGGCGCCTGTCCACTTCAGCAGCAGGCGGTCAAGAGCGGCGTACAAGGCTTCGCCGAGTCGCTCGTGGGCAGGCTTGCGGATGACGTATTCCACTTCATAGACCTTGTTTTCGGCGCAGGCGGCAACGATGCGCTCGTCACTGGTGCCGATTTCATCCACAAGCTGCAAGTCCCTGGCCTGCAGCCCGACCCAGGTCTCCCCGGTGGCGATGCGGTCGGTGTCCACCACCGGACGGTGCCGCTTGACCCAGCTCTTGAACAGGCCGTGGATGTTGTCCACATCCTCCTGGGCCTTTTCCCGGGCCTTGTCGGTGTTTTCCCCGAACAGCGTCAGGGTGCGCTTGAACTCGCCGGCGGTGAGCATTTCATAGTCGACTTCCTTGCGTTGCAACACCCGATGGAAGTTAGGCAACTGCAGGAGCACGCCAATGGAGCCGATGATGGCGAAAGGCGCGGCCACAATCCGGTCCCCAAGACAGGCCATCATGTAACCGCCGCTCGCGGCCACCTTGTCGACGCAGACGGTCAGGGGAATCTCGCGGTCCCGGATGCGGCTGAGCTGGGAGGAAGCCAGCCCGTAGGCGTGAACCATGCCGCCTGGGCTTTCGAGACACAGCAATACTTCATCGCTCTCCCTTGCAATGGACAGTACGGCGGTGATTTCCTCCCGCAGGGAGGCCACCTTTTCCGCCCCCACATCTCCCTTGAATCGCAGTACGAAAAGGCGTTTCTCGGCTTCTCCCTCCTGCTCCGGATCTTTTTCGGCGGCCTTGGCCTGCTGCTTTTTCGCTTTGGCTTCCTTTTTCCGTTCAGCTTTTTCCGCCTTGTTCAACTGCTTGAACTGCGCCTTGCTGAGCACCCTGGAGCGCAGGGCGTCGCGCAATTCGTCCACATGCCGGTTCAGTTCCGTGACCTTGATGCGGCCGCGCCTGCCTCCCCGGCGGCGGTTGCCGGCGGCGGCGATGGCGCCGATGACCAGCATGATGGCGACCACGATGGTGGCCGCCTTGGCGAGAAACATGCCGTAATCAATCAGGTATTCCACCGTTCTACTCCTTCCCTTGGGAACTGTTCCCGGCGCTTTCAGCCGCCGGCTCCGAATTGTGCCCGCAAAGCCGCCGGGATTCAAAGATGCTTCTGTCGCGAGCGGACGTAGTCTTCGATCAGCCTGCCGGCGACGGAGATTTTCGATGACGGGATATTGGGCAGGTCGGATACCGGAAACCAGCGGGCGTCCTCGATTTCTCCGGGCTCGGGCACGATTTCGCCGCCGCGGTAGTCCGCCAGGAAGCCGAGCATCAACTGGGAGGGGAAAGGCCAGGACTGGCTTTGCGCATAGCGGATGTTGCCCACTTCCAATCCCACTTCCTCGCGCACTTCCCGGCTCAGGGTCTGCTCCGGGGTTTCGCCGATTTCAATGAATCCCGCGAGACAGCTATAGAAGCCGCTGCGGTACCGGGCGCTGCGGGCGAGAAGGATTTCCCCGCCCCGGGTCACGAGCACGATGACGCAGGGGTTGATGCGGGGAAAGAACAGGTGACCACAGGCAACGCACTCGAGCACGCGATCGGTTTCTCCAGGGCGGGTGGATTCACCGCACAGCCCGCAGAAGCGGTGGGTGCGCTGCCAGTGAACAAGCTGGCTCGCCCGGGACAGCAGTTCCAGCTCCACATCGTTTTCGCTGAACAGCAGGGAACGCAGGGAGCGGCTTTCCTTCTCATCGCCGCCGGAAAGATCGGCTGCGAAGCAATTCCCGGCGACGGGTAGCAATCGCGGGTTTTCGCCGAGCAAGGGGTCGGCGGTTCGGGCGGACCAGAAAACTTCGCCGCCGTTGAGCAGAATCCGGCCCTGCCGGAACAGCAGCAACCTGGCGGATGCGGTCAGCCGCCCTGGGGGAATCATTCCGGAGCGAGGGAATCCGCTGGCCGGCCGGAGAAGGCCGGCCAGCGGAGCCGCATCATTCCTGGGGCAGGAGCGGAATCTCCCGCAGCGGGCTTTCGAAAAATCCCCAGAACAGGGTCATGATGATGGTGCACATGACCAGGGTGATCAGCATCACCGGCAGACCCTTGCGGAACCACAGGCCGGGGGTGATGGCCAGGCTCGGGTCGCCCTGCTCCTTGGCGAGTTTTTCGGAGATCGACACGATAAACACATTGGCGGTGGAACCAAGATGCGTGCCATTGCCGCCCATGCCCACGCCGGCGGCAAGACCCCACAGCAGCGGAGTCACATTGACGCCCTGGGCGTCCATGCCCACCAGAATCGGCAACATGGCGGCGGTGAATGGGATATTGTCGATGGCCGCCGACAGGATCGCCGCAACCCACATCAACACCAGGGTCGCGGTAAGCAGGTCATTCTGGGCGTAAGGGATGACGAATTGCCCGATGTATTGCAGGAATCCGCTGTGTTCGACGCCGCCCACGATGATGAACAGGCAGCCGAAGAACATGAGCAGGGCCAGCTCGGTATGGGCGAAGGATTCTTCCATGTCGAGCTTGTTGCCGATGACGGCAAGCGCCGCAAGGCCAAGACCGGAAACGAACCAGGGCTCCCAGTGCAAGGCATTGTGGGCCATGAAACCCACCACCATGACGACAAGCACCGCCAGGGCGCCGTACCAGGTGCGCGGGTCGACGAGTTGCTCGCGCTCGTCAAGCTGCAGTGGCTCGGGTTTGACCGCCAGTTCCTCCTTGAAGAGGATGCGCAGGAAGAACAGGATCACGAGCCAGGCGGCGAACACCATCAGGAACATGTGCTGGGCGAATTCATTGAAGCTGATATTGAACTCCGAGCCGATCATGATGTTCGGCGGGTCACCCACCAGGGTGGCGACGCCGCCGGTATCCGACAGCAGCGCGGCCGCGAGGAGGAAGGGAACCGGCGTGATGCGCATGGACTGGCAGATGAGAATGATGAGCGGGCCGAAGATCACCACGGTGGTGACGTTGTCGAGCAACAGCGACAACACGGTAACCAGAGTGCCCATGAGCGCCAGCAGCAGAAACAGGCGGCCCTTGCTGTAATCCGCCACCCAGTAGGCGAGTTGCTGGAATCCCCCGGTGGGAATCATGATGGCGACAATGGTCATCATGCAGCCGAGCAGCAGAATCACGTTCCAGTCTATGGCCTCGATGGCGCCTTCAGGGTCGTAAAATCCCATGATCTGCCCCACAACCACCATGACCGCGGCCCCCACCATGGCGCATTTCACCCGATGCACGCCATGGATGCCTTCGGTGAAAATGGCGGCGAATGTGATCGCGAGCAATATGCCGGAGACCAGCATGTCGTTGTTCCAGACGAGTGTTTCCATGTAACTGCTTCCTCTTCAGAAGTGGTGAAATGGGGCGCCGCCCGGGGCGCCGTGAGCGCGCGTTTTTCTGTTGCATTATTCCGCGCGCAAAACGGGGCAGATGGTATAGCCTTTGTTGGTTGCGTACAAGAGAAAGCCTCACCAGCAATTCTCATCATGGCAATGGGCGCGCTCACACCGGTCATCCCGCGCGCAGTCGCGGGATCTCATCGCGTGGCCGCTGCAAGAGATTCCGCGACTGCGCTTCGCTTCGCGCGGAATGACATGAAGCCTGGAGCGCCAAAATGAGAATTGCCGCTCACCAGGCGATGACGAAACTGGCGTTGATTCGGTTGCCCGAACCGTAGCCGCCTTCTTCGCCGCGCTCGGCGCGCAGTTGCAGGGAGAGGTCGAAGCGGTCGCCGCGGGCCTTGCTCAGGCGCCAGGCGACCTGGGCGCCGATCGTCTGCCGCGCCGCGTTGCCGGAATCCGGGGAATCGTTCGCGTCGAGCGCGTGGTCCAGGCTTTGCCGCAGGTCCTGTTCCAGGGCCGGGATGCCGCCGAGGTCGGCAAGCGCATCCGCGCCGTAGTAGTCCGCTCCCCCGCCGATTCCATAAGGCATGGACTGACTGCGGGTTACGGTCAGTTCCAGCGACAGGTCCCGCTCCGGAGACAGGGATTTCAAGCGCCAGCCGAATGTGTAGTCCCGGGCGCCCGAACCCTGGCTGAAGGCGAGCTTCGGGCTGCCGAGGAACTTGCCGGGCAGGGCGATGCCGTATTCGGCTTCGGCGGTCCAGCGGCCTTGCATGGGCGAATCGTGGCCGCCCTGGTATTGCATGGTTTGCTGGCTGGAGAACAGGCTTTGCAGCAGGCCCGAAGTCGCGCCGCCGAGGTCCTGGCCGAGTTTGAGGAGCAGGCCCTCTTCCGAGGCGGCGTCCGGGTCCCAGGTCATGGTCGCGCCATAGCTCCAGTCGCGGAAGCCGCCGCTTTCGCGGCTGGCCGCGCCCCGGCCCTGGAGGGAGAGGTCGAGGCCGAGTTCCGGCGCCCGCCAGGCGACGCCGCCGCCGACGTCGACGCCAAAACCGGTTTCGGCGTCGCCGGCTTCGTGGCGGACGCCGGCTTCGAGCGTGGGGCGCAGGTCGCCGAACGCGCCGAGAGAAAGATTCCAGCTTCCTTCGAGACCGAGCCTTGCGCGGCTGACGTCGGCGCTGGTGGCGATGAGCCCTTCGGCGTCGTCCGAAGTGGTGCGCGCCCAGAGCAGGTCGGATTTGGCGGAAACCGCGAGGCCGCCGAGTCGCGGCAGGGCGAACAGCGCCTGTTCGCCGCCCACCGCGGCCATTTGCCAGCCGAGGTCGGCCTCGATGGGTTCGGCGCCGCCTCCCGGCGAGAGTTCCAGGGTTCCCGCGCCGACGCCGATCGTTCCCCAGACCTCGCGGCCTTCGGCCAGGCGCAGCTTGCCGTAGGGGGTGATGGCGGCGAGGCGGGCGCGGATGTCGCCGCCGGGCGCTCCTTTCGATTCGCCGGGGCGGTAGCCGCCCAGGCCTTCGGTGAAGTTGAGGCCGACGCCGGCGAGCCAGTTGTCCCGGGCGACGTCGCCGCCGAACATACCGGTGAGCATGCTGCCCTCTAGGCCGAGGGCGCCTTCGTCGCCGCGGAATTGCGCTTCGTTGAGGCTGCCCCAGAGCGACCAGGTGGTTTCGGGAATCGGCGCGGGTTCGGCGTTGATTTCCGGCAGTTTGGCGAGCCAGTCGCTGACCGCGCCAGCCTGACCGCAGGATTCTGTCATTCCGCGCGCAGTCGCACCATCTCCCTGTTGGCGGCACCCGGCGAGATTCTGCGACTGCGCTTCGCTTCGCGCAGAATGACGGGTAAGGGGCGTCGAATGACGGGCGGGGGGCGCCGAATCGCCGCCGATGACCCCGGTCATGGTGAATTCGCTGCCGCGGAGAAACTGGCGCAGGGCGGCTTCGCGGTCGGAGCCGGACCCGCCCATGCCGGCGGAACCGGACGGTTCGGACATGGGATCGCCCAGGGCGCCGATGTCCTGTCCCTGCCCCATGCCGCCAACCGGGAAGCCCAATCCGGGACCCTGGCCGGGCAGCGAAGCCGGGAAGCCCGGGGTCATGCCGCCCATGCCGATTCCACCGGTCATCCCGGACATGCCGCCCATGCCATGCATGCCCATGCCGCCCGACATGCCGAACGAGCCCGAGCCCATGGGCGCCGCGGAACCGCCCATCGCGGAGCTTCCGCCCATCATCGGGACACCCATCGCCGGGCCGCCGCCGAAGGATGACGGGAACGCGCCGCCAAAACCGCCGCCGTTCCCGCCCGGCGCCATCGACGGGACTCCCATTCCCATCGCGGAGGCGCCCATTCCGGGCATCGACGGGACACCCATCATGGATGGGACACCCACGCCGGAGCCGAATCCCATGCCCGAGAAACTCATCTCCGAACCCATCGCTTGCATCGAACCGCGCTCGCCGCCCGTTCCCCGGCCAGGCAAGTCGCCGCGCCGGAAGGAATCGTCGCCCTGGTACTGCGCGTGCATGCCGCCGGGCGTTCCGCCGAGGGAAACGCTGCCGATGCGGCCGATGAAGCCCGGGGTGCGCGGCGCGTCCCAGCGCATGGACACTCCGTCCACCACCTGCTGGGCGAGGCCGCGGCCGAAACGCGCCAGCCAGGCCTGGGGCAGCGGGTCGGAATTGACGATGGTTCCCAGCGCCACGCCGTCGTCGATATTCGCTCCCACGGCGTTGGACAGCACGAGTTCCAGCGTCTCCCGCCCCTCGTCGTGGGCGTCGTCGCGCACGGTGACGCTGACCTGTTTTTCCAGCTCGCCCGGCAGGAAGCGCAGCGTTCCGACGCCGCCGCTGTAGTCCGCGCCGCGGGTTGTGCTCAGGTCCCGGGTTTCGTGGTCCACGGTCACGGTTTCGGCGGCGGCCCCGCTCAGGCGCACGGTGAACACGAGTTGCGCTCCCGCGCCCTCGGTCACCATGGCGTCGTCCACCGACAGGCTCACGCTGTCCGGATGGGTTTGGGACTGGGAAG
Source organism: Pseudomonadales bacterium (assembly GCA_022825945.1). Lineage (GTDB taxonomy): Bacteria > Pseudomonadota > Gammaproteobacteria > Pseudomonadales > Pseudohongiellaceae > UBA9145. The sequence goes on along the minus strand of JAJDVS010000061.1, from coordinate 532 downwards.
TCGAAGTCCCCGAGCCGGCCTCCAGGCATTCCAGCACCTTGCGAACCGGGGTCCAGCCGGACCATGTCTTCTCGCTCTCTTTCGCTTCCTCGACGGTGTAGGGTTCACTGGGCTTGTCCGCGGCGCCGGTCCAGTCGGGCAGGTCCCTGTCGGTAAGCGCCTTGCCGTAGGCGATCAGGACGCGATACCAGTTCGCGCCGTAGTTCGGGGACTTGCCGGCGTTGGAATCGTAATAGTCCGCCACGGTTTTCCACTGGGTGCCGCTCACGCAGGCGGCCGGCGGGGGCTGGGGCTGGTCGTCCTCGTCCTGCTCTTTCTCGTCCTGCTTATCTTCGTCCCGCTCCTCCTGCTCTTGCTGGTCCTGGTTATCCTGGTCCTGATCGTTCTCGCCTGGGGGATCTTCATCCCGGGAATCCTGCCCGGCGTCGTCGTCGACGATCGTGCCGGTCGCCTCGTCGCGCTCGAAATACGCGCCGCCCTGGGCGCTGGACAATTTCAGGACAAGCGTCTCGTCACCCTCCGCCTCGGCATC
>JAJDVS010000028.1 GCA_022825945.1 Pseudomonadales bacterium | reverse complement strand
AAGCTCTGATCAAGTCAGAGCTTCCCTAGGCACATGGAAGTGCCGCCGAATTCGATGGCGTAAGCCATTGAATTCGGGAGCAAAACAAAACCACGCTTTTGTTTTGCGATAATGAAAAACTCCACGGATGGAGTTTTTCAGGGAATACCTAACGGTTCCACCCAGACGTTGCGGAAGCGGATGGCGCCTCGGGCCCATTGCAGGGCGATGGGGCCTTCGGCGAACTGGCTGTCGCGGGCGTCCACCGTGGTTTCGTTATTCAGTTGCACCAGCAGGTGATCGCCGCGCAGGGTAATGTGGTAGACGTTCCACTTTCCGCCCACGGTGGGACGCGGCTCGTCAACGGAAGCGATATGAACGATGGCGCCGGTGCCGTAGGATGGGTCGGGGCGCTGGTCGAAGATATTGGCTTCGTAGCAACTGCGGTCGGTAATCCGGTCGCGGTCCTGGCAGCGCAGGTAAATGCCGCTGTTGGCATCGTCGGTGGCCCAGAATTCCACATGCAGCACGAAATCGCTGTAGCTGTCCCGGGTGACGAGCCAGGATGCGCCATCGCCTTCATCGGCGAAAATCGAACTGGCGTCGGTGGACCAGTTGGCGTTGCCGCCGGCGACGGTGAAGTTGTCCATGCCTTCATTTCCATTGATCAGGCTGATGCGCCCGTTCTCGGCGGCGCCCGCGGGAAGCAGCATCAGGCAGGCGGCAACGGCTGACGGCAGGCGGAAGAAGTTTTTCATTCGGCTGTCCTCCTGGATGGAAACTGGTGGGTCTGGGTGGATTTGAACCACCGACCTCACCCTTATCAGGGGTGCGCTCTAACCAACTGAGCTACAGACCCGTCTTGCGTACGACGGCGCCCTTTGGGGCAGGCGGGGGATTATAAGCGTATTTGGCAAGCGGGGGAATCGGGTTGTGCATGCCATCCATGGCGCGGCTCTTTTGGCTTCGCCAAACCCCGGTCTCGCCATCCATGGCGAGCCGTTCGGCCCTAAAAGAGCTTCGCTCTTTTTCGGCTGCGCCGACCGGGCCTCACCCAACTGAGCTACAGACCCGTCTCGAGTACGACGGCGCCCTTTGGGGCAGGCGGGGGATTATAAGGGAATGGGGGTATTTGACAAGCGCTTGCCCCGACGCCCGCATTTACGTCACAATGCGCCGCAATCCAACTCCCGGGAGGATTCCCTTGGCAAAAGAAGACCAGATCGAAATCGAAGGCGAAGTAATCGACACGCTCCCCAATACCATGTTCAGGGTCAAACTGAACAATGGCCATATCGTCACCGCCCACATCTCGGGCAAGATGCGCAAGAACTACATCAGGATTCTCACCGGAGACCAGGTGAAGGTGGAACTGACGCCCTACGACCTCAGCAAGGGGCGAATCACCTACCGCGCCCGCTAGGAGGCTGCGTCTTTCCAAGCGCCGTTCCCCTGATGTCATTCTGCGCGAAGCGAAGCGAAGTCGCAGAATCTTCCGAGAAATGCAGTGCTTCGCCGACGAGATTCCGCGACTTCGCGCGGAATGACCAGAGTGGGGATTCAGGCTTCCTGAAGCTTGCTTTTCGCGCTGCGGCCCTTGACTTTCAATTCAATGCCGTCCTTGTCGGCGCTGACTTCCACATCGCCGCCGCCGTCGGCCAGCTCGCCGAAAAGAATGTCCTCCGCCAGTTCCTTCTTGAGCTTCTCCTGAATCAGCCGCGCCATGGGCCGGGCGCCCATGGTCTCGCTGTAACCGTGTTCGATGAACCAGTCGATGGCTGAATCGTCCACGTGCAACTGTACTTTCTTCGGGTCGAGCTGCACCTGCAATTCCACCAGGAACTTGTCCACCACGGTGCGGATGGTTTCCGGCGCCAGCGGGCCGAACTGGATCACCGCGTCGAGGCGATTGCGGAATTCCGGCGAAAAGGCCTTGCGGATCGCCTCCATGCCATCGGAGGAATGATCCTGGGCCGTGAAGCCGATGGAAGCCCGGGCCATTTCCCTGGCGCCGGCATTGGTGGTCATGATCAGGATGACATTGCGGAAATCGGCGTGGCGGCCGTTGTTGTCGGTGAGCACGCCATGGTCCATCACCTGCAGCAGCAGATTGAACACGTCGGGGTGGGCCTTTTCGATTTCGTCGAGCAGCAGGACGCAGTGCGGCGACTTGGTCACCGCCTCGGTGAGCAGGCCGCCCTGGTCAAAACCCACATAGCCGGGCGGCGCGCCGATCAGTCTCGATACGGTATGTCTTTCCATGTACTCGGACATGTCGAAGCGCAGCAGTTCGATCCCCATCACATTGGCGAGCTGGCGGCTGAGTTCGGTCTTGCCGACTCCCGTGGGCCCGGCGAACATGAAGCAGCCGATGGGCTTGTCGCCGGTGTTGAGGCCGGCCCGGGACAGCTTGATGGCGGTGGCCAGGGAATCAATGGCCGGGTCCTGGCCAAAGACCACCATTTTCAGATTGCCTTCGAGATTCTTCAGCGCCTCGATATCCGAGCTTGAAACATGCTTGGGCGGAATCCTGGCGATGGCGGCGACAATGCGCTCCATGTCGGTCACCTGAATCACTTTCTTGCGCCGGGAAGGCGGCTGCAAACGCTGCCAGGCGCCGGCCTCGTCGATCAGGTCGATGGCCTTGTCTGGCATGAAGCGGTCGGTGATGTAGCGCGCCGCAAGCTCGGCGGCGGCTTTCAGCGCCTTGTCGGTATAGCGCAGGCCATGGTGTTCCTCAAAACGGCTCTTGAGCCCCTTGAGGATGCGGTAGGTGGTGTCCAGGTCGGGCTCTTCGATATCGATTTTCTGAAAGCGGCGCGAAAGGGCCCGGTCCTTGTCGAAAATGCCGCGGTATTCCTGAAACGTGGTGGAGCCGATACAGCGCAGATTCGCCGAGGTCAGCACGGGCTTGAGCAGATTGGAGGCGTCCATGACGCCGCCGGAAGCGGCGCCGGCGCCGATGATGGTGTGAATTTCGTCGATGAACAGCACCGCCCGGGGCTGTTTGGCGAGTTCCCCGAGGAGGGCCTTGAAACGCTTTTCGAAATCGCCGCGATACTTGGTTCCGGCGAGCAGGCCGCCGAGATCCAGGGAATAGATCACGCAATCCCGGAACACCTCGGGCACCTTGTCCTCGACGATCAGCCGTGCCAGGCCTTCCACCACGGCGGTCTTGCCCACGCCGGATTCTCCCACGAGCAGGGGGTTGTTCTTGCGCCGCCGCGACAGCACCTGCACCACCCGGTTCACTTCGTCATTGCGGCCGATCAGGGGGTCGATCCGGTTTTGCCCGGCCAACTCATTGAGATTGGTGGTAAAACTCTCCAGGGGCGAGGCTTTCCTGTCCTCCTTGCCTTCTCCGGCCCGTTTCTTGCCCTGGCCCTGGTCGTCTCCACTTTCCTCCGCCGTTCTGGCGATGCCGTGGGAGATGTAGTTGATGATATCCACCCGGGCCACGTCCTGTTGCTGCAGCACGAAAACCGCATGGCTTTCCTTTTCGCCGAAAATCGCCACGAGCACATTGGCACCGGTGACTTCCCGCTGCCCCGAGGACTGCACGTGAAATACCGCGCGCTGAATGACGCGCTGAAAGCCGAGGGTGGGCTGGGTCTTGCGGTTGGCTTCGGCCCCGGGGATCAGGGGCGTCATCGTTTCGATGTATTCGCCGAGTTCGCCGCGCAGGCGGGCAAGGTCGCAATCGCAGGCGCGCAGCACATCGCAGGCGGCTTCGTCGTCGAGCAGGGCGAGCAGCAAATGCTCGACGGTCATGAATTCATGCCGCTTCTTGTTGGCGCCGCCGAAGGCGGCATTGAGATTGGCTTCGAGATTCTTGCTGAGCACGCTAGCGGTCCACTTCCACCGAACACAGCAAGGGGTGTTCGTACTCCCGGGAGTAATTGTTCACCTGGGCGGCCTTGCTCTCGGCGATATCCTTGCTGAAGACACCGCAGACGCCCTTCCCTTCGGTATGCACTTTCAGCATGACCCGGGTCGCCTTTTCCACATCCATGTGGAAAAACACCCGCAGCACATCCACCACAAAGCCCATGGGGGTGTAATCGTCATTGATGAGGACGACCTGGTACAGCGGCGGCTGTCTGGTTTTCGGTCTGGCGGTCTGCACCTCATGCACGGTTTCATGCACTACGTCATCGTCATCGTCGATATTGCGTGGCAATCTGCTCATGGCCTGTTCCGTGCCGTCAGGAGCCTGCGCCGCAGGTTCCAGGGTTTTGACAATCGAATTGCCATAGTGTATAGCAAATTTCAAGGGACGCATCCCTGTATGGGGGCGCCGGAAAATTTTTCCAGCCGCGTCGGCGGAGCATGGTATGAGTACGGGACAGGTCAAGTGGTTCAACAATGCCAAGGGATTCGGCTTTATTCTACCGGATGAGGGCGGCGATGACCTGTTCGCCCATTATTCCTCGATTGCCATGGAGGGTTACAAGACCCTGAAGGCCGGGCAACTCGTCTCCTTTGACCCCGCCGAGGGCCCCAAGGGGATGCATGCGGCGAATATCAAGGTGATTGGCGAAGCGCCCGGGGAAGGGCCCGAACAGGAGTCCGAGTCGTAGGTTTCAATCCGCGGTTTCCCGCCAGCGTTCCAGGGATTCGGCATCGCTGTGGCGGGTGGCGATCCATTCGCCGCCGCTTTCCGTGAATTGCTTTTTCCAGAATGGCGCCTCGCTCTTGAGGTAGTCCATGATGAAATCCGCCGCGGCGAAGGCTTCGCCCCGGTGATGCGCGGCGACGCCGGCGAATACGATCCGGTCTCCCGGCCGCAGCGCTCCGACCCGGTGAATCACCCGCGCGGCAAGCAGATTCCAGCGGCTTTCCGCCCGGGAGATGATTTCCCTGATGCTTTTTTCGGTCATGCCGGGATAATGCTCGAGTCGCAGTTCCCGCACCCGCTCGCCGGCGCCGGGGTCATAGTAGTCCCGCACCAGGCCGCTGAAGGTAATCACGGCGCCGGCGCCGGGCGCATCGGCGCAGAGCCGGCGGTACTCGCCGCCCACATCGAAATCCTCGGCCCGCACGCTGACATGGATCATGTCAGCCTCCGCTCATGGGCGGGAAAAAGGCGATTTCGTCCCCATCGGCGATGACCTGTTCATTGCCGGCCACGGTCTGGTTCACCGCCGCGAGCAGGGTTTCGTGTTCGGCGAACATGCGGGCGAAGGCGCTGTCCCGGGAACGGAGATGACGGATCAGTTCGGCTACCGAGGTGACATCGGGCGGCGAATCGATTTGCTCCCGTTCCCGGCCCATGGCTTCGCGAACGCTGGCGAAATAATGGATTTGCAACATCAGCCGGCCTGCTCCCCGCACCGGTAATGGCCGCTGCGGCCGCCCGATTTTTCCAGCAGGCCAAGCCCTTCGATGCGCATGCCGCGGTCGACGGCCTTGCACATGTCATAAATCGTCAGGGCGCTTACCGCCGCGGCGCTGAGCGCTTCCATTTCCACGCCGGTGGGTCCCTTGACCTTGCACGTGGCGGTGATTTCGACGCAGCTCCGCTCCCGGTTCAATTCGAATTCCACATCCACCGCGGTCAGCAGCAGGGGATGGCACATCGGGATCAGGCCGGCGCAATTCTTGGCGGCCTGGATACCCGCAATCCGCGCCACGGTGAGCACATCGCCTTTCTTGTGGTCGCCGCTGGCGATCAATTCGAGGGTCCGGGGCCGCATTTCCACCCGGGCGCGGGCCACGGCAAGGCGCTGGCTGTCGGGCTTGGCGCCCACATCCACCATCCGCGCATTTCCCGACTCGTCCAGGTGCGTCAGTTCAGTCATGGGTTCGGCTTTCCCTTAGTATTCTCTGAAAAACTCCATCCGTGGAGTTTTTCATTATCGCCTGTTTGCCCCAATAGGGGACAGCCTCCTAATCCCGAAACCGTGAATCTTCCAGTGCCCCGCGATAGAGTTTCAGGGTGAGAGGGGACAGCAGCATGGCCGGCAGGCCGAAGATGAGCGGAATTACCGCCACGCTGTAGCGCACCCCCTGTTCGCCGAAGACGGTGTCGTTCAGGAGCCCGACGAGGCTTGGGCCGAGGAAGAGCCCGGCGAGGCTGATCGCCATGTAGTACAGGGCGATGGTCTGGGCGCGGATGTCCGCGGGTATGATTTTCAGCAGGGCCGTTACGCCCACCGCGGAAATGAAGGCACTGCCGATAGTGGACGCCGAGACCACGAGGAAGGCGGCGATGTCGTTGCCGAGCAGTGGGCCGATCACCGCCGGGGGCACCGAGAGAAACAGGCCGAGAATGGCGATTCGCATGGGCGCGTCGGCGGCGCCGCGGCCGCTGTGGTAATCCGACAGCCAGCCGGCGAACATCACCGAAAGCGGGCCGATCACGATCAGCAGCAGGCCGTCGTACAGCGCGAACACCTCCACCGGCCAGCCGAAGGTGCGGTTGAACATGACCGCGAGCCAGCCCTGGCTGTAGGCGACGATGGTCATGTAGCAGAAGATCGAGACAAAGCAGCCGTAGGTGAGCCCGTGGCTGGCCACGTGGCGGAACATGTGACCGAGATGCCGGCGCGAGGGATTCGCCGCGGCGCTGATTCGCGGCGGCTCGCCCATGAGCAGGAAGGGTATGGCGAGCAGCAGCCCCGGCAGGCCGGCAACGAGAAAGGCGATACGCCAGGGCGTGAGTTCGCCCACCAGGGGCAGGATCAGGTTTTCCGTGGTATTCGACCAGGTCAGGACTGCGGCGCCAAGCAGCGCGGCCAACGCCGCGCCGAGCGACAGGGCGCTGGAATACAGGGCGATGGGCTTGCCGCGCTTTTCCTCGGGAAAAGAGTCGGCAATCAGCGACATGGCGCAGGGGCTGAGTGTCGCCTCGCCGATGCCCACGGATACTCGCGCGATCAGCATCTGGACGAAATTGCGGGCGAGACCCGAAGCCGCGGTGGCCAGGGTCCAGACCGTGACGCCGGCGGCGACGATCCAGGTGCGGCGCGAGCGGTCGGCGAGATAGCCGAGGGGCAGGCCGATGGTGGCGTAGAAAATGCCGAAAGCGGGGCCGAGCAGGATGCCGATCTGGAAATCGCTCAGGCCGAGGTCGGCCTTGATGGGGTCGATCAGCAGGCTGAGGATGTAACGGTCGACGAAGGAGACCACATAGGCGACGGTGAGCAGCGAGACTAGCAGCCAGGCGCGGGAAGCCGGCGGAAACGCGGTGGATTGAAGCGCGGATTGTTGCTCGGTCGCCAAGGCTCATGCTCCGGAATGCGCACTATCGCTCTACACGGGATTCTGCGACTTCGCTTCGCTACGCGCAGAATGACAGAAACACGGCGTCAATACACGACTACGGCGCGGGCGCGGTAATCTTGTAGATCACCACCAGATTGCCGTCGGCGTCGAGGATGCCGATTTCCCGGCCCCGGCGGCCGTCATGGGTGACGAGTTCCTCTTCGGGGAACACTTTATAGCCGCCCTCTCTGGCCCGCGTGATTACCGCGTCCGGGTCATCCACATGCAGCACGATGGTGGACCGCCTCGGCGGCGAAAGCTTTTCGAGCCCCGCCACTTCGGTCAGCGCCATGACCCGGGGCTGGCCCGGCGTGCTCAGGGCGACAAAGCCGATGGGGCTGGCGCGGTCGAGCCCGAAAACCACATGGGAGTAACTTTCGTCGCGATGGGGTTTGCGGAAAGCCACTTCCAGGCCGAGCACATCGACATAGAAGCGAAGCGCGGCTTCGATATCGGAGACCAGGAAATTGGCGCGCTGGAACCGGATGCTCATGCCGGCCGCCCGGGCCGCTCGATGCGCAGCACCTGGTTGCATTCGAAGATATGGCCGTCCGGGTCGTACAGCACCGTGCCCTTGAGATGGCGGATCTGTCCTCCCGCGCCGGTGACGGTGAACAAGCGCTCCCGGGTCTTGACGCGCGTGCCGAGTGCTTCGGCGCGGCGGGCGAGTTCACCGGCGTCATCGGTCTCCACCACAAATACTGGCGTCCCGTAGCCCACCGAATAGTCGATCTCCGGCGCGGGCAAGGGCGGCTCAAGCCATTGCAGCAGGCCGATCATGCCGATCCTGTCGTGTTCGGCCTTGAGGATGACGAGATGGGTGCGGTCGCCGGGAGAACCCGCGGCGATGCCTTCGCCGGACAGCACGTACTCGGTGTCGAGCCAGACCGACATGCCGAGCACCCGCTCGTACCAGCGCAGGCTCACCGCCATGTCCCTGACGATGAGCGTGGTGCGCTTGACGATGTTGCGTATCGGCAAGTCTCCTCCTCAGAAGCGATAACGCAGGGTTGCTCCCGCCCGGCGCTTCTCCGGCAGGGTCAGGCCGATCGCCCGGTTGAAGGGGTTGAAGGTCAGATCGGAAGCCTGCACGTAGCGGATCAGCGCCGGGCTGGTATCGTTATCGAGGGCGTTGTCCATCCACAACTCGATATCGATATTGCCGCTTCTGAAGCCGCCGCGCAAATTGAGGATTTCCCGGTCGCCGGTATGGGCGAGGTTGTAGACCTGGGCGTAGCGCTCGGAATTGTAGTGGTAATCGGCGCGCAGGAACCAGGCCCAGCCGCCGCTGAGGCCGCCTTCGAGCACATTGCTGAAAATCAACTGGCTGCGGGAAGTTTGCGGCAGTTGCACACCCGAAATGACGACATCGCCGCTGCTCTGGTAACCAGCGATGAGCGCGGCTTCGCGGAACGAGGAAGGCGCCGCGGCGCCGGCGTCCACCGATTGCACGAACCGGTCGATTTCGCTGTCGGTGAGCGCGTAGCCAAGACGGGTGACCCAGTTATCGGTCAACCGATAGCTCACATCGAGTTCCAATCCCCGGATGCCCGCCTCGCCGATGTTCTGCAGAATCGAGAAGGTGCGCGCTTGTCCATTCACCGTCGCCGCCCGCGCGCTGGTCAGTTGGATGTCCTCCCAGTCGATGTTGTATATCGCGAGACCGGTTTCCAGCCGGTTGTCCATCGACAGCGACTTCAGGCCGAGTTCAAAACTGACCGCGTTTTCCTCGTTGACGTTGACGTCCTGCGCCGGAACGCCCTGATCCCTGTTCAGGGTGCCGGGCTTGTTGCCCTTGGCGATATTGGCGTAGATCAGCGTGTTCGCGTTCATTTCGTAACGCGCCGTCAGTTTCGGCAGAAAGGCGTCGAAACTGCCGCTGACGTTGGAGCCGTCGGCGGCGCGGACAAATTCGAATTCGTCTTCGTTCCAGCGAATCTCGGCGCCGAGCACGAGACGCTCCGCGGCGCGGAATTCCAGCGCGCCGAACACCGATCGGCTGCTGATCGATTCGGCGCCGTCGTTGCGCAGCGGCGCGCCTTCGTACATCGCGCTGGTGGAGAAGCCCGGCAGGGGCACGAAACCCGGATTGAAGGGCGAGAACACCGGCGTGCCGTTGATCCAGGCGGTGGCCGGCGTATCGCCTGAGCCGAGGGCGAGAAAACTCTCGTCGGACTCGTAGTAATACGCGCCGATGGTGTAATTGAAGTCTTCGTCCGGCTCGAAGCGCAGTCTCACTTCCTGGGAGAAATCGCTGAAATCGTCATCGTCGACGGTGAGAAAGCCGACCCGGCTGTGGACAATGGGGGGCGTCGGACCGAATCCCTGGACCGCGAAGGGCGAGCCTACTCCCGCCACGGGACGGCGCGTGTCGCCGCCGCCGAAAGTCTGGTCCTGGGAAGAATAGGTGGCAACGTCGTTGTAGCCGGTCAGGGAAGTGAAGGTGACGGTGTCGCTGACTTCGGCGTCGATCCGCAGGCCGAGGCGGAGGCTGTCGCGCTCGGCCCCGGAGGAGGGGAAGAACCGCGTTTCGAGCTGGGTGTTGCCGCCGTTTTCCGCGAGTATGGCGGCGACATCGACTTCGCCGCAAAAATAGCCGCTGCCGTTGTAGCCGGCTGAAGTCACCGTGCCCGCCTCGGCTTCGGGCGTGCCCGCGGGAGGCGCCGGCTGGGCGAGGGAGCCGCCCCGGGTGACCTGGTAGCAATTGTTGCCGCTCGATGGCATCAATGCGATGGGGTACTGGTCGTCGTCGGTCTGCTCGAACATCGCATGGGCCTGGATGCTGACCCGGTCGCTTGGGTCAATGCTCAGCACGCCGGTAATGCTCGACGACTGCTCGCCGCCGGTTTCGTCGCCATAGGCCGGCGTTCCCAGGGCATTGCCGGGATAGGCGTTGCCGTATTCCCCGCCGCGCTCGTAATGGGATACGGTGAGCGCCACGCCCACGGTGTCGGAAAGCGGCCCACTGATATGGAACTCGGCCCGGGCGAGGTCGCGTTCGCCGAACTCCACGGTGGCTTCGGATTCGGTCTCCGCGCCCGCGGTTTTCAGCACATAGTTGATCGCGCCGGACAGGGTGTTGCGACCGTACAAGGCGCTCTGGGGCCCTTTGACGACTTCCACCCGCTGCAGGGCGGACAGGGGAATCGAGGCGTTGCCCTCCTCCACGATGATGCCGTCGAGAAACAGGCCGGCGTTGGCCCGCCCGAGGATATTGGACTGACCCCGGATGACCGGACGGAAATCCTGGCGGCCGAAAGCCTGGGCGAAATCGAATCCCGGCGTGCTGTCGGCGATGTCCTGCAGCGACACGATGCCCTGGTCTTCCAGCGACTGCTCGGTGAACGCCGACACCGTGAGCGGAATCTCGCGCAGATTCTCCTCCACCTTTCTGGCGGTGACGACGATTTCACTGACTTCCGCGCCTTGCTGGGCCTGCGCGGGCGATGGCGCGCCGGCGAAAACGGCGGTCGCCGCCGCGAACAATGTTGAGTTGAGAATGATTTGCCGCATCGTTCCTCTCCCGGATGAATGTTGGACTGGTCCACCGTGTTGCCTGACGCTGCCGCTCGGGCAATTTCCACGATTCCAGGGCAGCCTAGCATATGCAATAAAAGAATATCAATATATTGATATACTTTTAGGCGTAAATTACAATTTCGACTTATTCCACTCCGATGAGGTGTCCACAGGATGGCAAGAATCCCCCACCCCGCGAAAAGCGCTTTTTTCAGACTTTTCCCCGCCCCTGTCCTGATCGCGACCCTTGCCGCGGCGTATTGGCCGTTGCCGGCCTTTGGCGCCGACGCGACGGACGGCGCGGATTTGCTCCAGACCTTCGCGAATTACTGGACCGGGGCGTTCTCCAACGAACGCCAGGTCAGGGCCGAACAGCTTAACCGGGAGCCGGACTACCCGGAAGCCGTGCGTCTCGTGCGGGACATGCGCATTCACCGGCTCGAAGCACCCGCCATAGGCGACGTGGTCCTGTTTCTCGAAGAAATCAGAACCGATCAGCCGCAATTGGCGCACCGCCAGCGCGTCATGTCGCTGCTGTGGCGCGAAAGCACCGGCGAAATCGAAGTCGAGCAGCTTTTCACCTCGCTCGACCAGGCCTACGACCGCCCTTTCCTGCCGCCCGGGGAGGTGGCGCAAATGCGGCGCGAGGATCTCTTCCCGGTTGCCGAATGCAATCTGTTTTTCCGCTGGGAACCGGAAAACGAGCGCTTCAAGGGAGGCATGCGTCCGCGGGCCTGCCGCTACGAGCATCCGCAAAGCGGCCCCGTCTACGCCGAGTTCGACATGGTGCTCGACCGCCACCGGCTTTGGTACCGCGACCGCTCCATCAAGTTGGGGGACGGTTCGATCCGCGGCGAAATCGATGGATTTTCATGGCTGCGCTTTGACCGCCTGTCCGATGATCCCGTTCTCGCCAACGGCGACCGCATTTCCCGGGCGGAATTGCGCCGGCGCATTCCGCTTACCGCGCAAATGGAAGGCGTCTGGGAAGGCACATTTCGCCGGGTTGACCCCAATGGGGAGATTATCGAGACGCTGCCGTCGAGAATCACCGTGCGCCTGTTGCCGGACGGCGAAGCTTACGACTACCATCAGACCAATGTCCTCAACCCGGACAGCGATGAAGAGCAGCGCATTGAAAGTCATGGCAAATGGGATGTGGACCGCCTGCGCTTTTTCAATGAGCGGCTCGAAGGCTGGGCCAAGGCCGTTGCCGCGGACGAAGCGGGCCAGACTTCGGTGTTTCTGATGGAATTCAAGGATGGCTCCGGCTTGACGGTTTCCGAAGTCGTCAGCTTCAGGCCCGGCGACCCCGATGTGCGCATGCGGGCGACCCAGTACATGCGCGAGGGGCAGATTGTCCGGCGTACGCTCATTGACGAAATCAAGGTCTCGGGTCCCGTGCCGGACACCGCTCCACCCTGACGGTCCGAACCGCGACCTGCCGGTCCTTGCCGCTGGCCGCGTTTTTCGAGTGCTGATCGATTCCTTGGCGTTATGCATGAAGACATAATAATATGCGGATATGGTTACATGCCCGACCCCGAACGACAGGAAGCGGTTCGGGAGGGCATGTGACGCCACAAGAGGGCCCTACCCATGAGCAGTCTTGGCAAATTCGGTTTGCGGGCATCGGCCGTGATCGTTACCGGAGTGGTTTCGAGCGCGCCGGCGCTCGCCCAGGAAAGCCCGATCGAGGAAATTACCGTTACCGCGCGCAAGGTCGAGGAAAGCCTGAACGAGGCGCCGGTAACGGTGTCGGCGTTCACCACCACGTCGATCGAACAGCTCGACATCAACAGCGTCACCGATATCGCGCGCTTCACGCCGGG
>JAJDVS010000097.1 GCA_022825945.1 Pseudomonadales bacterium | reverse complement strand
TCGCTGGAATTCAGGTCGAGGGCCCGGGCGAAAAGGTGGTTGACGAGGCGGATGATGGGCGCCTCCGAAGCGAGATCGAGCAATTCCTCGTCGTCCTCGAAACCCGTGGCGAGCAGTTCCTCGTCGTCGCTTTCGATCCTGGGCGAAAGTTCGGCGCGCCAATGCCGCGCGAGACGCCGCACTTCGTCGTCCGGGGCCATGCGGAATCGCACGGGCTCGCCGAGAATGAAGCGGATCTTCGCCCGCTGCTCGATGTCCGGCAAATGGTTGCAGACAAGCTGGCCGGATTCGCCAAAATCGCGCTCGGGAGCTATTCCCGCAGGCTCAAGCAGTTGCGAGAAGACCGGCAGATTGAGCGAAGTGAAAGTCATGTTCCGTTCCTCTCAGTCCGTAGCGAATGCCGGGCGGGCGAAGCCCACCACGGTAATGGCGCCGGTGTACTGGGTGCGGCTGCGGCTCAGGCTGAAATCACTGACCCGCAGCCGTGGCATGGACTCTCCGAGGCGTTCGAGAAAAGCCACGGTGCGGTCGGCTTCGCTGGTGCGGAAGGACATTTCCTGGCTGATCAGCAGCCAGCCTTCGGTTTCCAGCCGCTCGGCAAGCCGGGTCGAGTTGACCGTCAGGCCCGATTCCCTGGCGTAGCGCGACAGATCCTGCTGGATCGCCGCTTCAATGAGCGGGATCGTGTCGCCGGAGAAAATACCCAGCTGCATTTCGGTTTCCCGCAACTCGACCTCAGCCCTGTCCCCGGCCCAGCGGGCGCTGTTTTCAATCAGCCGCTGTTCCTGATCCAGGGCGAGTTCCAGCGCCTCGATCTGCTGGTCGCGTTGCTGGCTCCAGGCGCCGATGGCGGGGAAGAGGTAGCTGGCCAGGAACGCGACTCCAACAGCCCCCAGCAGCAACAGCAGGTTTCTTTCACGGGTGGAAATGGCCACGCTAGTGTGCTGTCCCATAAGTTCGCTGCATTTCAGCGCTCCGGGAAGTAACGCGCCATGTAGGCTTCAAAATTGATGTCGGCCAGCCGCAAGTCGATGTAGTACTGATCGTTGCTGGTGGCACGGAAGAACACGACTTCGGTGAACATGGGGTCCTGTTCCAGCCTTTGCAGGATCGACTGGGGGTCTTCGCTGCCGCCCTGGATGCGAATGACGCCTTCGGAGATTTCCAGATCCGACAGCCGGTTCGGGCTGAGCACGAGTTGCAGATTGAACAGGGCCGCGCGCACTCCCTGGTTGGGAAAATCATTAACCGCGCCCCAACGGTCCTCGAAATCTACCACGACTTCCCGGTCCGCCCGGGCGGGGGCCGACAATTCGCGTCTTGAATCGAGTTGACGGCTGAGACTGTTGATCTCGAACTGCTGGAAAATGAAAGGCAGGGCCGCGAGAAAGACCACAACCCCGAGTGCCGCGGCTCCGCGCAGGGCAAGACGGCGCTGTTCCCGGCTGCGGCAGCGGGCCAGGGCGGCGGCGGGGAAGAAACTGTAATCGCCATGGGCTTCCCGATTGAGCGCCCCCGCATATTGCGCCAGGGAATCGATCTGCCGCGGGTCGCCGCCGGAAGCGGCCCGCAGTTCGGCCTCCCATTGGCTGGCGAACGCTTCCTGCTGCAGGTCCGCGGCTTCGATATGCTTCCACTGCCGCAGGGCGCCGCCGATGGAATGTGCGTAAGTCAGGCTTGCGCCATCGGCGTCCACAAGCCCCGACCGGGGCGACTGGCTGTGCAGGATGCGGGGCTTGACCGCGGCGAGAAACAAGCCCTGTTTCGCGAATGCCTCGTGCAAGGCATCCAGCCGCGCAGCGCGCATCCACAGCACGGTCTGGAGGCCATCCTCCTTGCCATGCGCGGCAAGGGCAAGCGGTTCTTCCAGCGACGGCAGGGCAGTCTCGGCCTGCAGCAATACCGCCGAGCGCAGGTTCTCGCCGCTGACCCCGGGCATTTCCGCCCAGGTGGCGGCAAACTCTCCCGGCGGCAACAACAGCAGTATCGAGCGTTCCTTGCCGGCGCCAAACAGTTCGCGGGCGGCGGCGGCAATCGACACGGCGCTCGGATAACTGTTTTCCCGCCCCGGCTCCTCGGCAAACGCGGCCGCATTGCCGCTCTCCACATGCAGCGCCTGCCCGCCGAAAATCAGCAGGCTGGCATCCACCTGCCGCAACAATTCCCGGCCGGGGTCGGCAAACAGCAGGCGCTTGAGCGACGGGGGCACCCGCGCCGCCCAGGCTTGAGGAGAAAATAAATCAGACATTCGGAGCGTCCGCAGACTGCTTCCCTTGTACGCAATGAATCGGCAAATTAGTCGGCAGCGCGGCCAATAAAGTTTGTGGCTTCGACTCGCCGCAGCCGGGCGCAAATTGATTTGCCGGGAGTGAATCCGTACTATCGGTGGAAACTCGGCGCAGGCTCCCAAGGTCCGAAATGAAGAAAATCCTCATTCTGGATGACGACGAGAAACTTGGCCAGTTGCTGACCCAGTATCTTGAGCGTCATGGAATGGAATGCCACATGGCGCTGGCGCCGCCCCAGGGCTTTGAATTGCTGAAAAGGCTCAAGCCGGACCTGCTGATTCTCGACGTCATGCTGCCGGTCAAGGACGGTTTTGAGGTCTGCCGGGAAATCCGCGCCAAATCCGCGATTTACGGCGACCTGCCGATTCTCATGCTCACCGCCCACGCTGAAGTCACCGACCGTATCGCCGGGCTCGAGCTTGGCGCAGACGATTACCTGCCCAAGCCATTTGAGCCCCGGGAATTGCTCGCCCGCATCCAGAATATCCTGCGCCGCAGCATGGAAGATCACGAGTTGCGCGAAATCAGGGAGATTGAGGGGCTTGAGGTGGATGTCTCGCGGCGGGAGGTAAAGCTCGACGGGGAAGTGCTCGACCTCACCACCATGGAGTACGAACTGCTGGTGCTGTTCATGCAGTTCCCCAACAAGACTTTCAGCCGGGATGAACTCATGAACCGGCTGCGGGGCATCAATGCCGAGCTGTTCTCCCGGGCCGTGGACACCCTGGTGAGCCGTCTGCGCCACAAGCTGAACGATACTTCGAAGACGCCGCGCTTCATCAAGACGATCTGGGGGCGCGGCTACACCTTTGTCGGCAAGCAGCTATGAACCATCTGGCGCAATCGATCCGCCGTTCGCTGTTCCTGCGCCTGCTGCTGATTTTCGGCACCACGGTGCTGCTGTTCATTGTCATCATCGCCGGCACCCTGCAACTGGTGAGCAACAACAGCAATACCATTGATGCAATCCCGGATTTCTTCACCCGCAATATCGATTCCATTATCGATATCGAAAGCATCGGCGCGCCGCCCAATCTTGCCAACGCCATGCGGCTTGCCGAGGAGCTCGGCTGGACCATCCAGATCCGCAGCCCCATCATGCGCTGGAGTTCAGACACCGATGACCGCATCGATGTCAGTCAGGCGGAATTCGACCATACCCTCAGCGCCGATGCTGAAATCCGCCGCATCGGCGGCGAGGACATCATCCTGGTGGAGCGGGGCGGCTACGAGTTCTATCTCTACCAGCGCGCCGTGCCCGAAGCCGGCGCCAACAATATCGTGCTCTACGCGGGGTTCGCCCTGGCCGCACTCGTGCTGCTGCTCAATTACATCATGGTGAACCGGCTGCTGGCGCCCGTGCGGCTGCTGAAACAGGGCGCCGAACGCATCCGCAATGGCGACCTGGGTTTTCGCGTGGACAGCGACCGGCAGGACGAGCTTGGCGAACTCACCGAAAGCATCAATCACATGGCGGATTCCCTGCAGTCCATGTTGGAAGCCAAGCGCCAGTTGCTGCTCGCCATCAGTCACGAGTTGCGCTCGCCCCTGGCCAAGGCGAAGCTGCGGCTGGAGTTTCTTGACGACAGCGAACAAACCGGGCAGCTGCGCGAGGACATCAACGATATCGACCTGCTCATCGCCGACCTGATCGAGGCGGAGCGGCTCAACCAGGAACATTCGGTGCTGGTGGCCGAAGCGGTTCGACTCGGCGGATTTGTGCGCTCGGTCACCGCCCAGTACATCGAATACAGGGGCAGCCTCGAAGTGGAAACCTCCCGGCCCGACCAGGAGTTTCACATCGACAAGCTGCGCATCCGCCTGCTGCTCACCAATCTGCTCAACAACGCCGTGCGCCACGGTGAGAACAACCCGATCACCGTGAAGGTTTCCTTCCCGGGCGAGGGGGCGCGGATTGAAGTGGTCGACCAGGGCGAGGGCATTCCCGGGGAGCATCTGGCGCAGATTGCCGAGCCTTTTTATCGCGCCGACAGCGCCCGGCGGCGCAATACCGGCGGCACCGGGCTGGGCCTGTACCTGTGCCGCCTGATTGCCGAAGCCCATGGCGGCGGCCTGAAAATCGACAGCAGGCCCGGCGAGGGAACCCGCGTCATCGTGAAGCTGCCCCGCCGGCCCGGCGCCGCGGGGGAATCAGCGTCCTGAGATTTGCCGCGGGTCGAAGCCTCCCCCACCCGTCATTCTGCGCGAAGCGAAGCCTCTCCCTTCCGTCATTCTGCGCGGGTCGAAGCCTCTCCCTTCCGTCATTCTGCGCGGAGCGAAGCCTCTCCCTTCCGTCATTCTGCGCGGAGCGAAGCGGAGTCGCAGAATCTCAAGCAGAGTCCTCCCAACAAGATTCTGCGACTTCGCGCAGAATGACAATCGCGCGGACTTCAGCCCAGGGGAGCGCGGCGTCTTCTGGATCGCAGGAAGAACGTGGCAAGCACCAGTATGCTGAGCAGTGCGGGCATCAGCAGGGTGTTGATCCAGCGCAGATTGCCGCCAAGCCGCTCGATGTCCTCGGTCAACTGGAACCGCACATCGCGCAGCCGGCGGCGGGTGTCGATCATTTCCTGGTTGAACTGGTCGATCTCGGCCTGGATTTCCGGGGCAATCACATCCAGCGGATCGCCTTCCTCGTTCCGGCTCAGGCGCGCGACTTCGGCCTCGGTTTCCGCCAGCCGGGCGAGTAGCACCGACTCTTCCTCGCGCAGCCGGTCGTCGGCCTGTCGCTGCATCTCGAGCACCCGGCTGAATGGCCGCGAATAGGTTCCCCGGCTGCGGATGCTGGCAAGACTGGCGCCGCCGGCGAGATTGTCCAGGGCATTGACGATCAGGTCGCCGTTGTTGGCGAAGGGCTGGGGAATGCGCTGGCCAAGGAACCGGGCCACCTGCACCCACATTCGGTCCGTCATCATGTCGGTGTCGGCGAACAGCAGGATGTTGACCGGCGCCTCGGACCGGGCCAGATGCGGCATGGTTTCTTCCGCGGCGGCTCCTTCCGCGCTGTCCGGTTCGGTGGTGGCGGGTTCGGTTTCCGCGACAGCATCGGCATCGGCGGTTTCCGCTTCGGTTTCCTCCGCGGCTTCGGCTGATTCGGTGTCGGCTTCCGTTTCCCCGTCTGATGCCTCCTCCTCCACTTCCGGCGGCGGCGGGCCATCGGGGAAAGCCGATTCGAGCATGCCGCTGATTCTGGCGGCCAGGGTATAGCTCTCCGGGCTGGGCGCAAAGCTCTCGAACAGCGCAGCGGGCTCGGCAAGGTCCTGCACCAGCGCGGCTTCCATGAGCATGGAATTGGGGGAGGATCGCATCAGCGGCTCGAACAGGGTGGCGGCGCCCTCGGCCGGGGCAATCACCCCCGCCGAGGAAACATTGATGGTTTCCAGCCGGCTGGTGACGATGTCGTCGCCGTCGAGATTGTCGCGCTGGATGCCGAGCATGCCGAGGTGGGGTTCCGGGCGCGAGCCCTGTCCCATGGAAACCCGCAAGGCAAGGTCGCTGTCGGCGAGCACCTTGCTGCTGTCGTATTCCACGCCCCAGGCTTCCAGCAGGCCGGGCAGGTCGGAACTCATGCCGGCGGGCACGAGAATGCCCTGGGGCGAGCGCGTCACCAGGGAGTCGGCATTGGGGTCGAGAAAGACCATCGCCTGGCCGCCCCGCATCAGGTGCTGATCGATGGCGTACAGCATCTGCTGCGACAACTCTCCCGGATGCACCAGCATGACGATGTCCACGTCTTCCCCGATTTCCTCGTCGAGGGCGCTGATGCGGCGCACTTCATACAATTGCCGGATCACGTCCATGACGAACCAGGGCTGCAGCATCTGGTTGCTGGCGGGGTCAAAGCCGCCGTCGAGATCAAGCCCGGTGAGCAGGGCCACCACCTGGCGCTCTGGATTGGCCGCCTGGATGATGAGCTTGACGAATTCGTATTCGAGAAAGGGCTCCTGATCGGGCCGGATCAGGGGCATGGTTTCGGAGATGCGGAGACTCTCCGGCGCGCCTTCGGCCAGTGGCTGGGCCGCCACGATGCCAAAATAGATCGCTTCGCCGCCCTGGGTCATCGGCACCGCCTGGATGCCGAACTGGTTGGCGAGGTCCTCGTCTTCGGAAAATGGCTCCGGGTCGATCACGCTAAGGCTCAGCAGGCCGTCGCTGGCGATCACGATCTCCCGCAGCAATTCCTGCACCCGGGTGGCGTAGGTGCGGATCTGGGGCACGTCCCCGGTGGCGGAATCGGAGTAGAAAAAGCGCAATTCGATGGTCGTTTCCAGATTCGAGACGATATCCCGGGTCGCGGGGGCAAGGGTGAACAGGCGGTCTTCGGTCAGGTCCAGGCGCCAGCCCGGCAGCAGGGAAATCGCGGCGACCGCGAGCAGCAGGGCCGCTGCGATCAGCACCAGTCCGACCAGTGAAACCAAGCGTCTGGTTGTCATAATACTAACTTCCTAATTCGCTTTCCTGATTTCGATGACAATGGCGCTGGCCAGCAGCCAGGCACCGATAAACACGCTGAAATACAGCACATCCCGAATATCGAGCACACCCTTGGCGATGGCATCGAAATGCGTCAGGAAGCCCAGCGCCGCCACCGCATCGACGATGCCCTGGGGCATCCAGTCGGGAAAGGCGTTCAGCAGAATCGGCGAACCCATGATGACGAACAGGAAACAGATGCTGACCGTCAGGATGAAGGCGATCACCGGATTGCGGGTGCAGGCGGACAGGCACGAGCCGATGGCGAGATAGGCTCCGGCCATGAACCAGCTTCCGATATAGCCCGCCACGATGACGCCGTTGTCCGGGTCGCCGAGATAGTTCACGGTAATCCAGATCGGGAAAGTCAGCAACAGGGCGATTCCCGTCAGTGCCCAGGCGGCGAGAAACTTGCCGAGCACGGCGTCCGCGAGTCTTACGGGCAGCGTCAGCAGCAGTTCGATGGTGCCGGTCTTGCGTTCGTCGGCCCACAGCGCCATGGCGATGGCGGGCGCCATGAACAGGTAGAGCCAGGGATGAAAGCTGAAAAAAGGCATCAGGTCCGCCTGGCCCCGGGCGTAGAAACCGCCGAGGTCGAAGGTGAAAATGCCGGTGGTGATGAGAAAGATCACAATGAACACATAGGCCAGGGGGGTGGCGAAGTAGCCCATCAGTTCGCGGCGGAAAATGATTCCCAGATTCTGCATGATGAAACCCCTCAGTGGCTTGCCGCGGCGCTGGCCTGATTGTCGGCGGCGCCTGACGTGACCGTGCGGAAAACGTCTTCAAGCTGGCCGCGGCGCACATGGAACTCTTCTACCGGCCACTCCCGCTCCTGGGCGAGCCGTGACACCTGGGCGAAGATGGGTTCGCCCCGGGAGAGAATCGTGAAACTCGCCCGGTCGAGCCGATCCTGTTCGACGCCGGCGATCTCCGCCACGCCTTCAAGCTCGCCGGCCAGGTCGAGTTCGCCGGTCAGCCGCACTTCGACGGCGTGGTGGTAGCGCGAGCGCGCTTCGAGTTCGGCCGGCGTGCCGTCGGCGACGATCCTGCCTTCGTCGATGATGATGGCGCGGGTGCATACCGCGGTCACTTCTTCGAGGATATGGGTGGAAACGACGACGATCTTGTCCTTCGCCAGGTTGCGGATCAGTTCGCGCACATGATTCTTCTGATTCGGATCGAGACCGTCGGTGGGCTCGTCGAGAATCAGCGCCTTGGGGTCGTGCAGGATCGCCTGGGCCAGGCCCACCCGCCGCTTGAAGCCCTTGGACAAGGTCTCGATGGTCTGATGCGCGACCGATTCGAGCGCCACGTCGCCCATGACGCCGGCGATGCGCCGCTCGGCTTCCTCGCCGCGAAAGCCGCGAATGCGGGCGATGAAGCGCAGGAACTGC
>JAJDVS010000001.1 GCA_022825945.1 Pseudomonadales bacterium | reverse complement strand
TTGGCGCTCCAACCTTCATGTCATTCCGCGCGAAGCGAAGCGCAGTCGCGGAATCTCTTGCAGCGGCCACGCAATGAGATTCCGCGACTGCGCGCAGAATGACTGATGTGAGCGCGGCCATTGCCATAATGAGAATTGCTGCTATCTGGACATGCCTCTTTCCCGACTGCCATTAATCTTATCAGCAGTTCGTAATGCACCCCCCATTCTCGGCCTATTGGTTTGTTTGGACTATGTCAATGTCAGAAGCTCAACCGCGGGTCGAAATGCATGTAGCGACCCAAATCGGTGTGGGCGTCCGCGAAGTAGCCGAAGAAGCGGTCAGTGCGCGGCGCTACCGCTTCGGGTTCGCCCGACTTGGGCATGTACACGAGCGTGAAACCGCTACCGCCTGAATTCCCCGCCGATCGACACCGAGGCGCCCAGCCTAGTTTCTGAAATCGAGACGCATGTCGATGTAGTAGTACCGGCCCAGATCCCGGTGCTGGTCGGCGAAATAACCGAACGAATCGTCCGCGATCGGCGCCCGCTCGTCGGTGAAATTGTTGATCCCGAAACGTATCCTGCTTGTAACATCGAAAATGTCAAAGTCGTAATCGACGCTGAAATTGTAGGTGGCCATGGACGGTATCGGCCAGACGCGGCCGTCGCTAAGATTCTGGACGAAATCGCCGTAGCGCAGCCCCGTAATCGAGGCGCCCCAGTCATCGTAGTCCCAACGCAGGCGAAAACTGTCCTTTCGTTCCGGATTGCCGTCCTGACGGATCAGGCTGGCAAAACCCACTACCGGCACCGAATCGGGCAATTCGCCGGATTGCTTTGCCGCGACAAGTTCAGCGGCCTGACCGCCCGCTTCCTGCTGATACTCATCGAGCCAGGCGCCGGTGTAACGGAATCCGAAATCGCCAAAATCCGTTTCGTACTCGAAGTACACACCGATATCGTGTCCAGAGACGGTGCGGGTATCGAGATTGGCGTAATTGTCGTTGACCTGGGCCACCTCGCCGAACGGGCACAGCCCGGCGGCGGCGAAGAACTGCTGGTAATCGTCGGGAATTTCCGTGTCACGGCTGACAGCGGGATTCGTCGTCAGTCCGGCGCAATTGCCGGCGCCCGCCCGCAGCCGCAGCAATAGGTCGAGGGCGATGTGGTTTTCCTCGCCAAACAAACCGATGGTGTCGGTCTTTTCGATTTCCCATTTGTCCCAGGTAATCGTAAGGCCGTCGAATGGCTCAAGCACAACGCCGAAGGACGTATTTGTCGACTGTTCCGGCTGTAGCAGGCGGCTACCCTGGGCGGTGCGCTGAATGCCGTATGAGCAGTCGAGTACATCCTCCTCGGGGTCAAGATAGAGGCATGAATAGTCATCCCGGGTATTACTGCGGGCCACCAGGGATTCGTTAATGGTTACGAGGTTGGGCGCACGGAAAGCTTCCGACCAGGAAGCGCGCAGCAGCACCTGGTCGATTACCCGGTAGCCGGCGGCGAGCTTGCCCACGGTAGTGTTGCCCACATCGGAAAAGTCCTCGTAGCGAACCGCGGCCTGCATGTCGAGATTTTCGATCACCGGGATCAAGAGTTCTCCAAACAGGGAAGTCACTTGACGGTCGCCTGAACTGTCCGAAGTCGGACTGGAATTGGCGACATCGGAGATAAACGGAAATGAATTGCCGGAATGGTCTGTAAAAACAATCTGGCCATCGAGCCGGGGGTCGCGATCGTCGAGGAAAGACTCGTCCCGGTATTCAACTCCCGCCAATACCCCCAGCGGTCCCGCCGGCAACTCCAACAGGTCGTTGTTCGACAGCTTGAAGTCGACCATGGTCAACTCCTGCTCATTGCGCCGTTCGACATCCACCAGGGTGCGCTCGATATTGCTGCCGGTGAATGGCGCGAACGGATTGAAGCCCGCGGAAGTCGGATCTTTTAGCGCTTCGGTCATCAACGTGTTGGAGATGCGGTTATGCGTTACGTCGAGCCGCTCGGACCTGGACCAGGTGTAGGCGCCTTCCCAGTCCCAGTCGCCCACGGAACCGCGCAAGCCTCCGATCCAGCGATAGGTATCGCCGTCCACATCGACGATCCGCGGCACTTGCGCAAATCGATAGTTGTCGAGTTCGACCTCAAGGCCG
Organism: Pseudomonadales bacterium; assembly: GCA_022825945.1. GTDB lineage: Bacteria > Pseudomonadota > Gammaproteobacteria > Pseudomonadales > Pseudohongiellaceae > UBA9145. The sequence goes on along the minus strand of JAJDVS010000001.1, from coordinate 1,667 downwards.
TCACAAGTCACATTGTCGCCGATTATGCTGTCGGGAAGCCGGTTTGGCGAACCGCAAGGGCCAAGAGGGTTGTAATAGGCATTCGGAGCCATGCGGAACTTGGTCACCGCGGAAAGCCGTGTAGAAGGATGCCGGAAGGTGTTGGTGTCCGACCAGTACCAGGTGAATTCGCTGAAGGCCTGCACGCCATTGTCGAAATCGTGTTCGAGATAGGCATAGGTGTTGAGCCTTTCGAGTTCCGAGTACAGGTCGCGGTTGTCATTGAAGTTATAGCGGTAGGCGCCTTGACCGTCGACGGCGCCGCAGACCTCGCTGTTTATCGGATACTGGCAGTTTTCATGACCCGCGGGAAAGGTTTCAAATTCGCCGCTGGAGTCGGTCACGGTATTGCGCAGGCTGGTGCCGGTAACGCTGGAACGCACGTCGAATTGTCCGAAATTGGAATTGATGCTGTTGTTGCGAAACACCGTGGTTGCGAAGGCGGGATCGATTTCTTCCACTCGCGGACGGAAATCCGAATCGGTCCAGCGCGGATCGTCCTGGGAATTGACCCGGCCTCTGGTCAAGTGCGTGGCGAACACGCCGACCCGGGTAGCGCCGTTATTGAGCACGTCCCCCCATTCCACCGTCATGCGTCCATCGCTGCGGGGAAGGCTTTCGTAGTCGTCGTAGCGCATGCTCACCCGGAAACCGTCGAAATCGTTGCGTAGCACATAGTTGACCACGCCGGCCACGGCATCGGCCCCGTAAATCGCCGAGGCGCCGTCCTTGAGGATTTCAAGCTGGCGTACGGTTATGCCAGACACCGATTGCGAATTTACCGAATTCACCGGCACGAAACTGCCGCCGACTTCTTCGGTCTGGTACGACGCCGAATTGACCATGCGGCGCCCGTTGAGCAAAACCAAAGTGTTGCCGGTGCCGAGATTTCGCAGATTGAACGCGCCGATGTCGCCGCGAGCGGAATTCACTCCGCCGGATATGTTTTCCGATTCGCTGAAATAGTTCTGGCCCTGCTCGGCGATAAACTCGAGCAGTTCATCACCTGATTGAACGCCAAGCGCCTCGATGTCTTCCTCGCTGATGATGGAAACCGGCAAGACTTCGGTTATCTGCGCGCCTCTGATCTGCGAACCGACAACGACGACTTCTTCGATAGCCGGTTCGTCCTGCGCCATGACGGCGCTTGCGTGCATGGCTACCGCCATGGCCAATGCGTTCCTTGTGTATCTCTTCATTGCAAGTCTCTCCCGCGCTCTCGATAGAGCATTTTCGAATCGAGTGATAGTGGCATAAAATCGATGCGCGAAACAGAAAAATTTCATTGACCCGCGCACCGAATCGATTCTTATAATGGAAGCTTGGCGATGAACAGAATTCTTGGTCTCCTACTGATTTTCCTGACGGGTTTGTTCACCGCCGGAGCGCATGCCGCGGCGGGCCAGGCCGCCATCAGCAGCGCGAGTCCCGAGGCCAGCGAAGCAGGCGCCGAAATTCTCAGGCGCGGCGGCAACGCGGCCGACGCGGCGGTCGCCATCGCCTTCACTCTCGGCGTGACCGAGCCGGCCATGAGCGGTCTCGGCGGGCAGATCCAGTTTCTCATCCGTCGCGGCGACGAGGAAGTAATCGCCCTGAACGGCAGTTCCTTCGCCCCGGCGCTCACCGAC
>JAJDVS010000045.1 GCA_022825945.1 Pseudomonadales bacterium | reverse complement strand
CGCACCCGGAAGTATTGACCTACATGCGGCGCAAGACCGATGATTACGACCGTTGGCTCGGCGGCATGCGCCGCCTGCACGAACGCTTCGATGAAGCGTACCGGCAACGGCAAGGGAAGCTCTGACTTGATCAGAGCTTCCCTTGGCAACACAGCTTGTTTGAGGGGGGAATGCACATGAAAGCAAGGTCGCTGTTACTCGGGCTGGTTTGCGGCCTGCCAGGGGTCCCGGCATTCGGCGCCGAGGATTACCAGGCGCCAGGAACCGAATGGGGTCAACCCGATCTGCAAGGCGTCTGGAATTACTCCTACAACGTGCCGCTCGAGCGGCCCGCGCGCTACGGCGACCGCCAGTTCCTCACCGATGAGGAAATCGAGGAAATGCGCGCCATGCGTTCGGCTTTCGATGAAAATTCCGACGCGGCGATTCCCAACTTCGGCGTGGACGAAGCCTATAACGACTTCTGGGTCGAATCCGCCGGCATCGGCGAAGCCCTTCGCACTTCGATCATCACCTGGCCGGAAAACGGCCGCCTGCCGGATTTCGCCGAAGGCGCGGTCATCGTCAACGGAAGGCTGGCGCCGGATATCGAATCCGAGCGCCCGGTGCGGGTTATCCCCGGCGGCATCGGCAAGGACGGCCCGGAGGACCGGGGCCTTTCCGAACGCTGCATCATGGGTTTCAACGCCGGGCCACCGTTAGTGCCAAGCCTCTACAACAACAATTTGCAGATTTTCCAGAATCGCGACCATGTGGTGCTCATGACCGAAATGGTCCACGATGCGCGCATCGCGCCCCTGGGCGAGCGTCCGCCGCTTGATGAAGCCATCGGCCTTTGGTCCGGCGATTCCAGAGCTTACTGGGACGGCGAGACCCTCGTGGTGGAAACGCGGAACTTCAATGGCCTGACCCAGTCCTTCGGTAATGCCGGGATTTCCGACAGCAAATTCCTCATCGAGCGGATTACCCGGGTCGGAGAAGACGCCCTCGAATACGAATTCACGGTGGAGGACCCGGAAGCCTATACCGACCGCATCACCGGCGTCATTCCGCTGACCAGGGTCGCCGGCCTGCTGTACGAGTACGCCTGCCACGAAGGCAACTACGGCATGGTCAACATGCTCCGCGGCGCCCGCGCCGAGGAGGCGCGGGCCGCGGAAGAGGGCGGGCAGTAGTTACCGCGATCAGGTGTTTTTCAGAAACTCGACCCAATTCCCGTCCGGGTCGGCCGCGATGGCGATGGTCACGCCCGGGCGGACCTCGGTTACCGGCACCATGATCCGGTAGCCCGCCTCGCCGATTCGCGCAACGACCTCATCCAGGTCTTCCACGCTCAGCGTCCAGTAGCGGTAGCCCGTGGCGCCCCGGATGCCCCCGCCGGGGGCATGGGCTTCCGGCTCGGGTTCGAGTTCGATGATCTTGATGATGCTATCTCCCGCCTTGAAACGGTGCATCGTGCCACCGCCAGGAAAAGGAATGGTGGCCTCGAACGCAAGCCCCACCGCATCGCGATAGAAAGCGAGCATGGCCTCGACATCCTGGGCGATGATTCCCAGATCGATGGAGTTCTTCTGCAAATTCATGATGGTGAATTCCTGGATGTGAGCCTCGCCCGCTACGCGGCGCGCATGATGGCCTTGGTTTCGAGGAATTCCTCGAAACCTTCAACGCCCCATTCGCGGCCGTTGCCGGATTTCTTGTAGCCGCCGAAGGGCGCGGCGAAGTCCGGCCCGGCGCCATTGACATGCACATTGCCGGTGCGCAGCCTGCGGGCGATGGCGCTGGCGTGGGACGGCTCGCCGGAAACGTAGCCGGATAACCCGTACTCGGTGTCGTTGGCGATGGCCACGGCATCCTCGTCGTCCCCATAGCCGATGATGCAAAGCACCGGGCCGAAGATCTCTTCCCGGGCGATGGTCATGTCGTTGGAAACATTGGCGAATACTGTAGGTTTTACGTAATAGCCGGTGTCCAGTCCTTCCGGCCGGCCGGGACCGCCGGTGACGAGTTCGGCGCCTTCGGCGATACCTTGTTCGATCAGTCCCTGAATCTTGTTGAACTGCAATTCGCTCACCACCGGCCCAAGCCGGGTTCCCTCTTGCTTCGGATCGCCCACGGTGGCCTTGGCGGCGGCGGCGCGGGCGATTTCCGCGGCTTCCGCCATGCGCGCCGCGGGCACGAGCATCCGGGTGGGGGCATTGCAGGACTGCCCGCTATTGCCGAAGCAGCCGCTGACGCCGCCGCCCACGGCCCTGGCGAAGTCGGCCACGTCGTCGAGAATGATATTGGCGGATTTGCCGCCGAGCTCCTGGGTCACGCGCTTGATGCCATCCGCCGCGTTGCGGGCGACTTCGCGCCCGGCGCGGGTCGAGCCGGTAAAGGAAACCACATCGATCTCGGGATGCGAGGAAATCGCCGCGCCCACGGTGGGCCCATCGCCGTTGACGAGATTGAACACGCCCGCGGGCAGCCCCGATTCGGCAATGATTTCCGCCAGCAGACAAGCGCTCACCGGCGCGATTTCGCTGGGCTTGAGCACCATGGTGCAACCTGCGGCAATCGCCGGCGCCACCTTGCAGGCGATCTGGTTCAGGGGCCAGTTCCAGGGAGTAATGAAGCCGCAAACCCCCGCCGGCTCCTTGACCACAAGCGAAGCGCCGCGGTCTTCCTCGAAGGCATAGTTCTGCAGAATCGGAATGACGCTCTGGAAATGGCCAAGCCCCGAGCCCACCTGGGCGGTGCTCGAAAGCCGCATGGGCGCGCCCATCTCGTCGGAGATCGCGGTGGCGATCTCGCCGGCCCGGGCCTTGATGCCGGCAATAATGTTTCGCAGCACCGCAACCCGCTCGTCCACGCTCGAAACCGACCAGGCCCCAAAGGCCCCCCGGGCCGCCCGCGCCGCGGCGTCCACATCCTCGGCATTGCCAAGGCTGATAGTGGCGAATGCCTGTTCCGTTGCCGGATTGATCACCTCCAGCAGCTCTCGCCCCGCGGGTTCCCGCCAGCTACCGTTGATATAAAACTGGTTGTAAGCCTTGAGCATTACGCGACTCCTGAATTTGGATGAATTGCGTTTGCGTAACGGCCTCGCAGGGCCGCATTTCGAGGGTCGAAGTATACTGGGAATATGATGCCAAATCAGTCAGGGAAAATTTCTGCAAATGCCCTGCGATTCGGTGGTGGATTGCCTGCAAACCCGGCCGGTAGACCGTCGCGGGCGACTGGTTCGCATCCGCGGCACGCTCGCGGAGGCTGATCCGCAGAAAATTGATGCGGCATTGAAACTCGTTTTCAGCCTCAACTGAACCAGAAGACCTGCGGCGCAGGCTCATGCCCGGCTCTTCGACCTGCCAGCTTTCCGCCAATAATAACAGGATATTTGGAAGTAATGATTCCAAATATCCTGTTATTATTCAGGGGTGGGTATTGGTTTGGCGGGTTGAGCGAATGATCCAGCGTGAAGCGCATTTGCGGAAGGTTGAAGAACTGCTGCGCGACAGTCCCGTGGTTGCGATGATCGGCGCCCGGCAGGTTGGCAAGACCACGCTCGCCCGGCAGATAGTGGAACGATCCGGAGAGTCGGCGCGGGTATTCGATCTGGAGTCCAGCGAGGATGTTGCGCAGCTTGCCGACCCCATGTTGGCGCTGGCTCCCCTGCGCGGGCTGGTGGTGCTTGATGAAGTCCAGCGCCGGCCCGAATTGTTCCCCACCCTGCGAGTGCTCGCCGACCGCCGGCCGCTGCCGGCCCGGTTCCTGGTGCTGGGCAGCGCCTCGCCAGATCTGCTGCGTCAGAGTTCGGAATCTCTTGCGGGTCGGGTCGCCTATTACGAATTGCCGTGCCTCTCTCTGGCCGAGACCGGCTCGACGGAGTTGGAAGAGCTTTGGTTTCGGGGCGGATTTCCCGCTTCCTTCACCGCCCGTAGCGATGCCTCAAGCAAGAGATGGCGGGGCGATTTCATAAAGACCTTCCTGGAAAGGGACTTGGCGCAACTGGGAATCTCGATTCCGGGAGCGACCCTTGAGCGCTTCTGGGCCATGCTCGCGCATTACCACGCCCAGATTTGGAACGGGTCCGAACTGGCGCGCGCCTTCGGAGTTTCACATCACACGATCCGGCGCTACCTTGAAGCCCTGGAATCCACCTTCATGGTGCGTGTCCTCAAGCCCTGGAGCGCCAATCTCGCCAAGCGCCAGGTCAAGTCGCCGAAAGTCTATGTGCGGGATTCCGGGCTGCTGCATTGGCTGCTGAACATCGACACAAGGGAGCAGGTTCACCGGCATCCGAAGCTTGGCGCATCCTGGGAAGGTTTTGTGATCGAAAATATCATTCGCACGCTGGGAGCCGACGAGCGCCAATGCCATTTCTGGGCAGCGCATACCGGTGGCGAAATCGACCTGCTCATTTCCGCCGGCGGCAAGCTCCGGGGTTTCGAGGTGAAACGCACGAGTTCTCCGGCGGCCACTCGCGGGATGCGCGATGCACTCGAAAATCTCCAACTCGAAAGCCTTGATGTCATTCACGCGGGTCGGGACAGTTTCCCGCTCGCCAGTGGAGTCCGCGCGGTTGCGGCGGAAAGGATGCTGGTGGATTTGCCCTGAACGCAGGCTCCCGGACAGTTCAAATCAAGCCGCCGAGCAGGGCGAGGGCGGCTTCGAATTGCGGGTCGCCGGGGGTGCTGGATGCAAGCGGCCATGGGACCGTGAAATCGGGGTGGAAGCCGCCGGGAGTCGTTGCGCCGATGGTGGTGACGCGGTCGAGGATGGCGAGTTGCCGGGCGAAGGATTCCGCGCGGCCTGTGGTGGTCTGGTCGATGATCAGCGCCATCGGGCTGGAGTAGTAGTCGTTCCGGTCGGCGGGCAGGAACAGGGCGAGATGCTCTTCCGCCAGATAGCCCGCGGCGTGGCGCAGATCGACGATGAGGCTGCTGGTATTGCGGAAGCCGGCAAGAACGCCTTGCAGCATGATCAGGTCATTGGCGTTGCGGCTGACGCCCCACAACCGCACGTAGCCGACCACCTTGTTGCCCATGTTGAATTGCCGGACGCTGGGTTCCACCGCGCTGCGGTAGCTGTCGAGCAGATTGTTGAAAACCGGCCTGAGTTCCACTTCCCGCTGTTCTCCGCTTCGCTCGAAAACGAGGCGGAAGCTGCGGTGGTCCGGCTCGGGAACCGCAGGAGGTTCGGGATTGAAGGAATAGACCGGGTGGTAGGGAGCGCCATTGACTGAAACCGGGCGATCGCCCCGCAACAGTCCGGCTGCGAAAGCAGGGGAAGCGTGCAGCACTGCCGACACGATATGACTGCCGCTGCCGCTGCCGCTGCCGGCGGCGACCGCGACGCCGATGTGATTGAGTCGCTGCTGCCGGTCCGAGCGGCGGCTAGTCAATGCGGCATCCAGGTAGGCGGCAAGCGTGTCAGTCACCAGTGACCCCCGGCCCAGGAAAATTTTCCACAACAGTGCTGCGGGTCATGGGGCTCCGCCTTGCTTCCTTTCCGTCATTCTGCCTTCCCCCTTCTGTCATTCTGCGCGTAGTCGCAGAATCCCACGCAGTGGCCTCCCAACGAGATTCTGCGACTGCGCTTCGCTCCGCGCAGAATGACATGGTTTGGGAGCTTTGCTCCGCGAAGAATGGCACGGTTCGGAAGATTCGCTCCGCGCAGAATGAGGGTGCATCGTCCCGATTGCGGTCACATGATCTCAAGCGCGCGCTGGCAGGCCGGGCGGCTGTAGTGGCGGTTGCGCAGCTCGATGTATTTCCGCGGCAGATCGAACTCGAAACGCATGGCCCAGTTGAAGGTCTGGGCGAGGAGGATGTCCACCAGGCTGAAGGCATTGCCGATAGCGTACTCCCCCTCATCCAGCAGGTGGTCCAGGGCGTTCAATGCCTTGGCGAACTCGAACTTCGCGGTTTCGAACATCTGCGGAATACGCCGCTCCTCGGGCAGGGCGAACATGTGCTTGCCCTGGCTCCACAGCGGCTGTTCGAGTTCGGCGAGCACGAAGCAGGCGAGTTCGTCGATGCGGGCGTAGACATCCATGCTGGCGTTCGGCAGCAGGCCCGATTCCGGCGCCGAGCGGGCGATGTAGTACAGAATGGCCACAGACTCGGTGAGCTTCAGCTCGCCGTCCACAAGGGTCGGCACCTTGCCTTGCGCGTTCACCGCAAGATACTTCGGATTCTTCGCGCTGTCCGGCACTTCGGCGTCGGTACGCAGCTTCACCCGGATGTATTCGTATTCCAGCCCGCTTTCCTCAAGCGCCCACAAGGCGCGAAACGACCGCGACTGCTGAAAGCCGTAAAGCCTGATCATGACTAGGAGCCTGCGCCGCAGGAATTCACGGCTGCAAATCCGCTCTCATCCACGCCCCTGGCCGTTCGATTTCGTTGCATATTCACCAATATTCTCCTCAATCGATCAGCCAGGGGCGCGGCGATAGCGAATTTTCGCTTTCGCGAATTCCTACGGCGCAGGCTCCCAGGGCAATGTCATGGCGGTCAGTGAACTGCCGGTCTGGAGAATCACATACTGCCTTCCCTCGTGGACCCAGGAGCTCATGCCGTAGCGGCTGACGGCGGGAACCTCGACCCGGGCGAGCTCCTCGCCGGTCATCTTGTCGAGCGCGAACAGATGCGGCGTGCCGTCACTGGTGACGTTGGCGTACATCAGCATATTGCCGGTGACCACCATGGGGCCCACCGCGCCGGAGCCGGTATTGCCAATATCGACGCCGGCCAGTGCCGGCAGTTCGCGGATTCGATCCGGGGTGTAGCCCGCCGGGATCATCCACAGGTGTTCGCCGCTGTTCATGTCAATGGCGGTGATGCGGCTGTAGGGAGGCTTCCACAGGGGAATGCCGGCGGGGTGGCGCGGACTGCTGCCGCCACTGCCGGCGGCGTAGCGCGACAGGGTGGTGCCGGTGGGCGCTTCGTAGTAGGTGTCGGCTTCCTCGCCGCTGACCAGGGTGCGGGCGCCGCAGCTGTAGCGGGAAATGATGTACATCACGCCGCTGTCCGGGTCCGCCACCGGGGGATGGGTGATATTCACCGCGCCGGAGGGGCACATCAGCGCCGCGGCCTTGCCGGAAGGATCGTTGCGGAGGATCGGCGGATTGAACACCGGGCCCATGACGAAATCGCTCACCGCTTCCAGCGCCTGGGCGCGAATTTCCGGGGTGAAGTCGGCCAGCAGCTCCTCGCTGGAGCCAACGTATTCGAAAGGCGCCGGGCGGGTGGGAATCGGCTGGGTCTCCGCGAGCTGCTCCCCGGGCACCGTGGAAGCCGGCATGGGCACGTCCTCGATGGGCCAGACCGGCTCCCCGCTCTGCCGGTGGAAAGCATAGACATAACCCTGCTTGGTGGCTTGGGCGACGATGGGCATGGGGCCGGAATCGGTGGCCACATCGAGCAGGATGGGGGCGGTGGGGGTGTCGTAGTTCCAGATGTCGTGGCGCACCATCTGGAAATGCCAGGCGCGCTCGCCGGTGGCCGCGTTGAGCGCGATCAGGCTGGTGCCGTAGAGATTGTCGCCGGGATGGTGGCCGCCGTAGTAGTCGATGGTGACGCCATTGGTGGGGATATAGACGATGCCGAGTTCCGGGTCGGCGGAAATCGGCGCCCAGGAAGAAATGTCGCCGGTGTAGCGCCAGGCGTCGTTTTCCCAGCTTTCATGGCCGTACTCGCCAGGCTGGGGAATCACGTTGAACTTCCACAGGAATTCGCCGCTGCGGGCGTCGTAGCCGAGAATGTCGCCGGGCACGTTTTCGATGCGCGACTGGTTGTAACCCTGCTCCGCCGAGTTGCCCACCACCACCACATCGTTGACCACGATGGGCGGCGAGGACGAGGTGATATAGCCCCGCTCCAGCGGGATGCCGTCGTAGGGGTCATAGGGGTGGCCCAGGTCCGCCAGCAGGTCCACCACGCCGGTTTCCGGGAAGCCCTCCACGAGAACCTGGCCGCCAAAACCTTCCAGCGGCCGGCCGGTGGCGGCGTCCAGGGCGGTCAGGAAAAAGCCGGGGGAGATAATGTAGATGACGTCGCGACCGTCGATGTTGGCGTAGCCCACGCCCTTGCCGTAGTCGGCGCGCATGGAATACGACCAGCGCCCGGTATCGGGCTCGCGGTAGGACCAGATGGTGGCGCCGGTGGCCGGGTCCACGGCCACCACATGGCGTCGCGCCCCGGCGACGGTGTACAGGCGGCCATTGATGTAGCTTGGCGTCGAGCGCCCGCTCTGGGCTTCAAAGCTGGCGCCGTCCCAGACCCAGGCGACTTCGAGATTGCCGAAGTTCTCCGGCGTGATCTGCTCCGCCGGGGTCGAGCGGGTGTGGGCGAAGTCATTGCCCAGGGTGGTCCATTCGATGGTGTCCTGGCTCCATGCCACGCCGGCCAGCAAAACCAGGCCGGCGGTTAAGACAATCAGTCGAATCGCTTTCATCTTCAGCACCTCTGTGTATGGGACACTTCAGGTTCGTGCCGGCAGCGCATGGAACGGATGGCTGCCGGACAACTCCCGAGATTACCCCAGTGTTTTCCGGTTGTCATGGAAAAACCGGAGGACTGCCAATCGACCGTCGCGGTCCATTCGTGGGCGAAATCGAGAACGCGGATCAGCGGTTCCGGCCATCCCGACTGCGACTGCGCTTTCAGGGCGGAAAGATAATTGGCTCGATAAACAGTGGGAATGACAATCCGTCCCTTTCCCGCCGCGACGAGTTCCGAGCTTGCGCAATCCGCCGGCTTTGACCGCACGAGAAACCGCACGCGTGATCTTCACGTCGGAAACGAATGCCTCGGGCATCGGGTCGGGCAGTTTGCTGTTGGATTTTGCTGGCATTTACCTAGCTTCCAAGGCGAGGATAAGGATTTTTGTGCAGATAAGAAAGAAAAAAGAGGATTTTTGTTGAGTTTCCATGAAGGAGCAGGGAAGGCGCAATTCCTGGCGGAGGGCAGACCCTGGCGCACAGGCGGGGAGCGGTCGCCGTGGCGTTGGATATCGGCTGGACTTATCCGGAAAAATGCGTACAGTTCACATTCACACGGGCTCTACTCAAATTGCGCCGCCCGCCCGGGCGGCATGGGTATCTGCCCGGCCATATTGCCTGATGCATCAGTGAAGGGAGCAAACACCATGCAAAGAAACCCCGTGAACTGGTTCGAGATTTATGTGCGGGACATGGACCGCGCCAGGAAATTCTATGAAACCGTGTTGAGCGTGGAACTGCAACCCATGCCCACCGATCTTCCCATGTGTGGATTCCCTGGTGGGCCCGATGCGCCTGGCTGCACCGGAGCGCTGGTGTATGACGAGGATATGCCTTCCGGCGGCAACAGCACAATGGTGTATTTCAGTTGTGAGGATTGCGCGGTGGAAGGCGCCCGGGTGGCTGCGGCCGGCGGCAAGCTGGGGCGGGAGAAGATGTCGATCGGCCAGTTCGGCTTCATTGTCCTGGCCAGCGACACCGAAGGCAATGGCTTCGGCCTGCACTCCCTGAAGTAAGGCCGGGCAATCTCCGGGTAAAGTCCCGGGAAGTCGTTGCCTGGGAGCCTGCGCCACAGGAATGCGCGAAAGCGAATTTGCAGCCGTGAATTCCTGCGGCGTTGGCTCCTGGCCAAAACTATTTTCGCTGAAAACTTGCCTTTTGTGTTGGACCCTGATTAGGCTTGTGCCATGAAGTAACAGGGCGGGAGGAGCCCATCATGAATGCCATCATCACAGCGTTTGCCGAGCAGGGCCTCATTCTGGGGGCGATATTGCTGCTGGCAATCTACATGCAGGCGAAACTCCATGGCCTGGGCGATGGTCTGCGCAAGGAAATGTCCGATATGAAGGACGACCTGCGCAAGGATATCGTGAAGCTGGGCGAGCGGGTCGCGAAGATCGAGGGCCTGCTCATGCCGGCTTCGGCCTACGGCGTGGTTGCCGAGCCGGCGTCCGAGGCGGGTTACGAGGTGGAATCGGGCTCAATTGAAAATAAGTCACAAAAGTGAACAAAACTTGTCGCAATTATGTAATAATCACTCGCCGCCCCGGAAACGGGGCATAACATCTTAAAATCTCTGGGAGGGGATGGAAATGTTGTTAACCAACAAGCGTTGGGCGTTGCTGCTATGCGGCGCTCTGATTAGTGGGGGGGGCGCCGTGCAGACTGCGCTCGCCCAGGGGCAGGAGGCCCAACAACTGGAAGAGGTGGTCGTTACGGGTTCGCGTATTCGGAGCCCGAACGTAATCAGTTCTTCGCAAATCACCACAATTCAGGCCGAAGATATCTCCGACCGCGGCATCACCCGTGTAGAGGATTATCTGAATGACCTGCCGCAAATCGCGCCAGGTCAGGCGATTACGGCTTCGAACGGTTCCAACGGTCGTGCGTCGGTAAACCTTCGCGGTCTCGGCTGTTCTCGCACGCTGGTGCTGATCAACGGTCAGCGTATGGCGCCCGGAGGCACTGCCGGCGGTAATTGCGCCGACCTGAATGCCGTGCCTTCGCTGCTGATCGAGCGCGTCGACGTTCTGACAGGCGCGGCGTCTTCGGTTTACGGTTCCGACGCGATCGCCGGTGTCGTCAACTTCATCATCGACGACGAATTCGAAGGCTTCAGGGCAAGCTACACCCACAGCCTCTATCAGCACACCAACGACAACGACGAACTGCGGAATCTGGTGCGCTCTTACGACTACGCTCTCGCAGACGAGGACATCACCACGGGCGACACCAAGAAGCTTGCGGTGGCGTTTGGCGGCTCGATGTTCGACGGGCGCGGCCACATCACCGGCTATATCGAAAAGACCGATACCGCGCCGATTCTGCAAGGCGATTACGATATTTCGGCTTGCGCGCTCACCCGCGGCAAGGGTGGCTGCGGCGGCTCCTCCACGATTCCTCCCGGCCGCTGGGCCGACTTTGGATTGTATGGCGCCAACGGCTTTACGAACGTAGACCCGAGTGTGACTCGGCTTGATGTGAAAGTGCAGGGCGATGAGTTCGTGGACCGGGCGGGACAGACCTTCAACTACAACCCCACCAACTTCTTCCAGCGCCCGGATGACCGTGTGAACGCCGGCTTCTTCGGCAAGTTCGAGATCAACGAGAACGCCGAAGCCTACGCCACAGTCCGTTCGATGTCTTCCGAGTCCAACGCGCAGATCGCGTATTCAGGTACTTTCGGCAACATTACGGAGTTGCCTTGCTATAACGCGCTGCTTTCCGCGCAGCAGTACCAGAGGGCCTGCGGCGACTGGATCGGCATGGGCGGCGATCATGCGCCCAACTTCACCAGCGGCGCCTTGGCCCTTAGTTACATTTCCGGTCTGGATCTCGCGGTGACCAATGGCGACATCGTCGGTTACAACGCGCCGCTGTACTCCTTGAAGCGTAACGTGGAAGGCGCGCCCAGACAGAGCATCACGTTGTACGACAATGTCACCCAGGTTTACGGGGTGCGCGGCGACATCACCGGTTCTTGGACATATGACGTCAACTATCAATTGTCCGAAGTCGATTATGTCAACGAGTATCGCAACGACCTGTCGGTGACCAACATCAACCGGGCCGTAAACGTGGTCAATATCAATGGCACGCCCACTTGTGTTTCCGCACTGGACGGCACCGATCCAAACTGCGTTCCCTACAATCTGTTCAGCGGCGGACTGCCGGGGGACGGAGGCATCCAGGCTGTTCACGATGGCGGCGCGGCACTGCAAAGCTATATCGCGCAGTCCACTTTCATTCGCGGCTCGGGCAAGCAGCGTATCCTCCAGGGCGTGGTTTCGGGTGAAACTCCCATTGCCATCCCAGGCGCTCCCGGCCCGATATCCGCGGCTTTCGGTTATGAGGTCAAGGATTTGAAAACGGACTTCAGTCCCGATGCGCCGAGCATCGCCGGAGATCGTTCCGGTTCCGGCGGTGCAGCGATTCCCTTGTCCGGTGAATATGATGTAAACGAGTTCTTCGTGGAACTCGGTATTCCGGTGATGGACAATTTGAGTCTCGACGCGGGATACCGCTACGCCGATTACTCGACCGGCCAGACTACCGACACCTACAAGCTCGGCGCGTTTTTCCGCGCGACCGAAGATATCGCCATCCGAGGATCCTTCCAGACGGCGGTTCGCCACGCCAACCTGGGGGAGTTGTATACCGCCCAGGGCGACAGTCTGACCGACCTCGACGATGATCCTTGCGGCCTGAACATGACCGCGACCCAGGCCCAGTGCGCCAACACCGGGCTGTCAGCGTCGCTGTACGGCACCGATCTCAAGTCGCCCGCCGATCAGTACAACATTCGTTACGGCGGCAACCCGATGACGGCGCCTGAAGAAGCCGAGTCGATTACAGTCGGCGCCGTGCTCACCCCGTCGTTCATTGATGGCTTGACGCTGACCGTGGACTATTGGGACATCGCGCTGGAAGAGGGAATCGGTTCGATCCCCGCATCCACCACGCTGGACAAGTGTCTGGAAACCGGCAATGCCGTGTTCTGCAACAACATCAACCGGCATCCGCAAACCGGTTCGCTATGGCTGACCGGCGGCTATATCAACACCTTGACTACCAATATCAGCGAGTCGTCCATCAGAGGTGTTGACATAATTTTCGATTACAACTTCGATACCCCGATGGGTCCGATGGAAATCGAAGGTGTGACCACCAATCTGCTTGAGGACAGCTTCATCGAGTTGCCCGGAGAGCCGAGCACAGAGTGCCACGGCTATTGGGGCGCCGCCTGCGGCAAGAATCCGGCGCCAGAGTGGGCCGGAAGCTACAAGGCGACCCTGTACACCGAATACGATGTAAGGCTCTCTCTTGGCATGCGCTATCTCGGCGAGACCGAGGATCTGGGTGGAAACGCCATCAACTTCGATGCCGAGACTTACTGGGATCTCACCGCCGAATGGAGCGCCTCGGAGAACTACACCGCCACCGTCGGCGTCAGCAACCTGCTGGACACTGACCCGCAGGTAAGTTCTGATGCAGGCACGCAGCCCGGCAACGGCAACACCTTCCCGGCGTTCTTTGACGCTCTGGGTCGATACGTGTTCGTCAACCTGGGCGTAAGCTTCTGAGGACTGCCGTTCTCTCGAGCCTGATACACTGGAAGGCCGGAGCGCAAGCTCCGGCCTTCTTGTTTTGGGGATGTTCGAATCGTAGAGTCACTAGCGCCATCCTGTCCCCCCTCTTTCCGTCATCCTGCGCGTAGTCGCAGAATCTTATGCAGTACCCTCCCGAGGAGATTCTGCGACTACGCGCAGAATGACGGAAAGAGGACGCTTCACTTCACGCGGAATGACGGATATGGAGAATTCTCTTGATCGTTCTCGGCATTGAAACCTCCTGCGACGAAACCGGCGTCGGGCTGTATTGCAGCGAACGCGGCCTGCTTGCCGATGGCTTGTACAGCCAGGTGGAGATTCATGCCCGCTATGGCGGCGTGATTCCCGAACTCGCTTCCCGGGACCATGTGCGCAAGACCCTGCCGTTGATCCGGGAAGTGCTGGCGGACGCCGGCCTGTCGCTCGGCGACCTCGACGGCATAGCCTACACCGCCGGCCCCGGGCTCGTGGGCGCCCTGCTCGTGGGAGCTTCCATCGGCCGCTCGCTGGCGGCGGGGCTCGACATCCCCGCCCTGGGGGTGCACCACATGGAAGGACACTTGTTAGCGCCCCTGCTGGAAGGCGGCGGGCTCGAATTTCCCTTTCTCGCCCTGCTCGTATCCGGCGGCCACAGCCAGCTCGTCCGGGCCGATGGCATCGGCCGCTACGAAATGCTCGGGGAATCGCTCGATGACGCCGCCGGCGAAGCCTTCGACAAGGTCGCCAAGATGCTTGGCCTGCCATACCCCGGCGGCCCGCATCTTGCCCGGTTGGCGGAAAACGGCGACCCGGAACGGTTCGATTTTCCCCGGCCCATGACCAACCGCCCTGGTCTGGACTTCAGTTTCAGCGGCCTGAAGACTTACGTGCGCACGGTCATGGCGGAACTGCGGGAAAGCGAAGGCGAACCGGGCGAGCAGACCCGGGCCGATATCGCCCGGGCTTTCGAGGAAGCCATGGTGGACACCCTGACGATCAAGTGCAAAAGGGCGATCCGGCAAACCGGTCTCGAATCCCTGGTGATCGCCGGCGGCGTCAGCGCCAACCAGCGGCTGCGCAAGGTGCTGGAGAACCAACTCGGCGCCGATAGCGTATATTATGCAGCGCCGCGTTATTGTACCGATAACGGCGCCATGATCGCCTATGCCGGATGCCGCCGCCTTCTTGCCGGCGAACGCGAAGGTCTTGAAATCCAGGTGCGCCCCCGTTGGCCGCTGGAATCGCTTGGAGCAATCTGACCAGGAAATATGGATATTGTTTATATCAGGGAACTTGAAGTCGAAACCATCATCGGAATTTTCGACTGGGAGCGCGAGCGCCGGCAGATCGTCAGCATCGATCTGGACCTTGGATTCGATATCCGCGCTGCCGCCACGTCAGACCGGATTGCCGATGCCCTCGACTACAAGGCGATTTCCCACCGGGTCCGGGATTTTGTCGCCGCCTCGGAATTCCAGCTTGTGGAAGCCCTTGCCGAAGCCATCGCCGGTATCGTGCTGGCGGAGTTCCCGGTAGGCTGGCTGCGCCTGCGGGTGGGCAAGCCGGGGGCGGTGACGGGTTCCCGGGACACCGGCGTGATTATCGAACGGGGCAGGCCGGCGGCAGCGCCTGAATCCTGAACCATGCCCGAACAGGTTTTTTGCATCGGCAGCAATCTGGAGCCTGCCGCCAATATCTCCCGGACGCTCGATGCCTTGCGGGACAGGTTTGGCCCGCTGCGCTGCTCTGCGGCGTATCGCAGTGCCGCAGTGGGATTCACCGGCCCGGACTTCCTGAATCTTTGCGCCATTGCCGAATCCGGTGAAGCGCCGCCCGATATCGTCGCCTGGCTCAAGCGGCTCGAACTGCGCCTTGGCCGGAATCCGAGCCAGCCACGGTACTCCTCCCGCCCCATCGATATCGACCTGTTCATACCCGGCGCTCCCGACGGCGCCCAAGGAAAGCTCACCGTTTCCCACCAGGAAATCCGCGAAAACGCCTTCCTCCTCTGTCCCCTCGCCGAACTGCTCCCGGACCTGAAGCTGGAACCGGGTGGCCCCGACCTCGCCACGCTCTGGAAAATCCACGACAATTCCGCCGGAGCGATAACCCGGGTGGAGTTGACCTGGTCTGATCAGGGTCCCAGAGCGCCAACCGGAATGACAAGCACGCCATCCGGGCGCCGGTAGGCGTAGCCGGAACTGGTGATTACTCCCAACATTCCGGGAATTTCATTCCGTTTCGGGTCGAGCCGGTCACGGAATCGCAGCAGGGTTTTCGCCGCGGCGTCCAATTGGCCGGTTCCCAGCTTGACTTCCAGCGCGCACCAGTTCCCCGCCCGATTCTGAACCACGGCATCCACTTCCAGGGTTTGGTCCTGGTAATGGAATACCCTGGCGTCGCAGCCCCGGGCGTAGACCGACAAGTCCCGGAACACCATCGACTCGAAAAGAAAGCCGAGATATTTCAGATCCTTGAGCAGGCGATCCGGAGTGAAACCTATCGCCGCCGCCGCGAGGGAGGGGTCGACAAAATGCCGTTTTGGCGATTTGCGAAGCACGGCCTTTGATCGCAGATTCGGCGACCAGGCCGGTTGCTTCTCAACCACCATCAACCTGCCAAGCGCGGTCAAGTATTCGCGAACCGTGCCATCGTTCAATGGCTGTCCTTCTTCCCCGACATCGGCGGCCAGTGTGCGGGCGCTTACCGTGGTGGCTGTGTTGCGCGCCAGTGAGCGCAGCACCTTGCCGACATTTTCCGGGTCCCGTGAAATTCCATCCGGGCGTGAGATGTCTGCGCGTCGTATCTCGTCGAGATAATCGGCTCGCGCGGTCTGACAGGCTTTGAGCGAGCGATTCAGGTCTCCGGGCCAACCGCCCCGGCAGATGATTTCGGTCACTTCTCCTGCCGTCAGGTTCACCGGCGCGCATCCCGCAAAGTCTCCTTGCAGCAAACCGCCGAGGGAAACCTTGCCATTCGATACTCCCATTTCCAGCAGACTCAGGGTGCGCAGCCGCATGCGCGAGATTCTGCCCGCGCCGGTGTGCCGGGTGATGTCATCCGCAGGTACCGCTGATCCAGTCAATATGAATTGCCCACTGCTTTGGCGCAGATCGATTGTGCGCCTGACATGGTTCCAGATGCGGGGTTCGATCTGCCACTCGTCGATCAATCTCGGTGTGTCGCCATTGAGCACCAGGGAGGGGTCCAGCGACATCGCGCTACGCGCATTCTCGTCAACATCGAGCAGAACCGTGCTCGCCGCCATCCGGCGGGCTGTTTCGGTCTTGCCACAGGCGCGCGGCCCTTCAATGAGCACAGCCCCCGCGGCGGAGAGGCGCTCGGTCAGTTCGGCATCGCCGATTCTTTCTATGTATTGGCCCACGGACTTTCATAACCAGCAATTTGCAACTATTTTATCCATGTAAACGTAATTTTTTCAACCAGCATTTTGTAATATTTATAACCATTCATTTGTAAAGAAATCAAAGCAGGTGCCGGCCGCCGTCGAGGTGGATGGTCTGGCCGGTGAGGTAGTGGGCTTCGGCGGCGAGGAAGAAACAGAGCGCCGCCACCTGTTCCGGGGTTCCGATGGTTCGCAGGGGGATGGATTGCAGGATGCGTTTGCGGGCCTCGGTGGTTTCCAGCGCCGATTCGCCCGTCTGGGTTTCAGGCCCCAAGGCTCCAGGCTCCGGGGGTTCAGGCCAAAGTATCGCGCCGGGTGCGATGGCGTTGACCCGTACCTCGGGGGCA
The DNA here is from genome assembly GCA_022825945.1 of Pseudomonadales bacterium. Taxonomy (GTDB): domain Bacteria; phylum Pseudomonadota; class Gammaproteobacteria; order Pseudomonadales; family Pseudohongiellaceae; genus UBA9145. The sequence continues at coordinate 28,166 of JAJDVS010000045.1, read as the reverse complement.
AGCTCCACGGCCAGGGAGCGCGTCATGGCGGCAAGCCCGGCCTTGGCGATGGCATAGGCGGAATAGTCGCGCGGCGGGCGCAGGGCGTGAACATCGGTAATATTGACGATGGCGCCGCGCCGGCGGCGCAGGGCCTCCGCCAGCGCCTGGCTTAGGAAGAAATGCCCGCGCAGGTTGCTGCCCTGCAGGTCTTCCCACTGGGCCGGGCTGACATGGCCGAAAACCGTGGGGTAATAGCCCGAAGCATTGTTCACCAGCACGTCGAGGCGCCCGAAACGGGCAAGGGCCCCGCCGGCGAGTTCGCGGGCCGATTCCGGCTCGTTCAGGTCGGCGCAAAGCACCGCGGCAGAAGCCGGCCTGCGGGCATTGCATTCCGCGGCCAGCGCCTCGGCTGCGGCGAGCGAGGCGCGGCAGTGCAGCAGCAGGCGGTAGCCTTTGGCATGAAATCCGGCCGCAATCGCCGCGCCGACGCGACGGGCGCCGCCGGTGACAAGAACCACCGGCGCATTTTCCGCCTCGCTTGCCGGTTTCACGATCTAATGCGCGTATTCGGCCCGGGCCTGGCGGATTGCCGCGATGCGCTCCCGGGCAATGAGTTCGGCGGCGTTGGCCTGGGGTTTTTCCCGCAGCAGGGTGCCGGCATCGACCGCATTCACCGCCGCGAGCATGCTTTCCAGATAGGCGTTCTGGGGATAGTCGCAATCCTCGTAACCCGTCCGCCCACGGGCGTCGGCGAGGCAGGCGGTGAGAAAGCGCTGGAATCTTTCCGGGCGGCGGATGGCGTCAAGACCCGAGAGCAGACGCAGCACGGTGGCCGGACGCAGGCTCAGCACCCGATGTTGCAGGGTGTGATACTTGCAGACAAGTTCCGCCGTCCGGGCGAATTCTTTCGGCGCCCCGAGCCGCTGGTTGACGTTCTTCACCAGGGGGACGCCGAGTTCCTCATGGCCATGGTGGCTTGGCCACCCGGCCGGGTCGGTGACGCCCTTGCCCAGGTCATGCAGCAATACCGCATAACGCACCACGCTATCTTCGGTGAGATGCGCAGCCGCCTTGACGCACATCAGGGTATGCACGCCGGTATCGATTTCCGGGTGGTATTTTTCCGGCTGGGGCACGCCGAACAACCGCTCCACTTCGGGCAACAGTTCGGCCAGGGCGCCGCAGTCGCGCAGAACGGTGAAAAACCGCTCGGGGGACTGGCTGCCCAGGGCGAGTTCCACTTCCCGCCAGATTCGCTCCCTGGGCAGTTCGGCGAGTTCTCCCGCAGCAGTCATTTGCCGCATCAACTCCAGGGTTTCCGGCGCCACCGAAAAGCCGAAATGGTGGAACCGCGCGGCGAAGCGGGCAACCCGAAGTATCCGCAGGGGGTCTTCCCGGAAAGCGGGGGACACGTGGCGCAGCACCCTGGCTTGCAGATCGTCGCGGCCGCCGTGGGGGTCGATCAACTCGCCGGATTCGGTTTCGGCCATGGCGTTGATGGTCAGGTCGCGCCTTGCCAGGTCTTCCTCAAGGCTGACCTCGGGGCTGGCATCCACGGCAAAGCCGGTATGTCCCGGGCCGGTTTTCCGCTCGCGCCGGGCAAGGGCGTATTCTTCCCTGGTTTCGGGATGCAGGTAGACGGGAAAATCCTTGCCGATTTTCCGAAAGCCGAGTTTTTCCAACTCGCCGCCGCTCGCGCCCACCACCACCCAGTCCCGCTCAGTGACCGGGAGTCCAAGCAGCCTGTCGCGCACCGCGCCGCCTACCAGGTGGGTTTGCATGAGTCGTTTCCGCGCTGGATACAGGCCCCATTATAACGGTGTGGAGCGTCAAACGCTGAATCGCCGGCCGTCTTCCAGGCGCATGGCGGTGAGTTTTCCGCCCCAGACGCAGCCGGTGTCGAGGGCATGTATCCGGTCAACCCCGGTGACGCCTTCAATGGCGGCCCAGTGACCAAAGACGATATCGGTATCCTCCCCGGGCCGCTGCCAGCGAAACCAGGGCTCGTATCCGGGCGGGGCGGTGTCGATGCCTTCCTTCAGGTCGAGCCGCAGGCGACCGTGGGCGTCGCAGAAGCGGATCCGGGTCAGATAATTGGTGATGACGCGCAGGCGGCGCTGCCTGCGCAGCTCATCGTCCCACAGGCTGGGTTCATCGCCGTACATGTGGGAAAGAAACTTGCGCGGCTTCTTGCGCAGGGCTTTTTCGACTTCCGCCGCCAGCGCCAGGGTCTTGCTGGTGGACCAGTCCGGCGCCATGCCGGCGTGTACCATGAGGAAGCGGCGGGGGCCGGAATCGGTTTCGACGGTTTCGCAATGCGCCAGTGGCTTGCCCCGCAGCCAGTCGGCGAGTTCGCCGCAGTCCGGCGCCGCGAGCAATTCCCGCAGCCGGTCCTTGCGGCGCATGGGGGCGCAGCCTTCATGCACGGCGAGAAAGTGCAGATCGTGATTGCCGAGCACGGTGACCAGGGAATCGTCCATGTCCCGCAGCAGGCGCAGGGTTTCCAGTGATTTCGGTCCGCGGTTGATCAGGTCTCCCACGCACCAGAGCCGGTCGCCGCCCGGCTTGAAGCCGATTTTCCGGAGCAGTTTCCTGAGTGGCTTGTAGCAACCCTGAATATCCCCGACTGCGTAGGTAGCCATTTCTCTTCCTTTTCTTGTGCTTTTGTTCGAAAAATCAGTGAATGGTTCTGGGCGGGGCGAGCAGAAACATGGGAATTGGCGCTTCGAAATGCATCCCGTCGGCGGTCACCATGTGGTACGCGCCATGCATGGTGCCGGTTTCGGTTTCCAGAATCGCCCCGCTGCTGTAGCGGAACGCCTCTCCCGGCGCGATGGTGGGTTGCACTCCCACCACGCCGGGCCCCTCGACTTCCTGGACCTCGTCATTGGCATTGGTGATATACCAGTGCCGGGCCAGCAATTGCACCGGCTCCGCCCCGTGGTTGGCGATTTCGATGGTATAGGCGAAGGTGAAGCGATGGTTCTCCGGGTCGGACTGCTCCTCGAGAAACATCGCCACTGGGGTGATTTCGATCTGTTCCGCCGGATCGGTCATTTTCCCTGCCCCGCCGCGATGGCATTGCTGATGCGAATATAGTCCCCGGGCTCCAGTTGTTCGGGCCTTGCTTCCGGGTCGAGGCCGAGGCTCCGCAGCAGTTCCGGCCTGGCATATTGGCTGAGGCAGTTGCGCAGGGTCTTGCGGCGCTGACTGAAGGCGGCGCGCACGAGCGCGGCAAGGCCGGCTTCGTCTGTCGCCGACAGGGGCGATGGGCTGTGTGGGCGCAGCCGGACCACGGTGGAAACCACCCGGGGTTGCGGCCGGAAGGCCTCGGGCGGCACGGCGAACAGTTTGTCGCTGGAGCAGTAATAGGCCAGCATGACGCTCAACCTGCCATATTCGCGGCTGCCGGGGGTCGCCGTCATGCGGTCGACCACTTCCCTTTGCAGCATGAAAGTCATGTCGGTGAACCGGTGAGACATCTTGAGCAGACGGAACAGCACCGGCGTCGAGATATTGTAGGGCAGATTGCCCACCACCCGCAGTCCCCGCCCTGGGGGAGCAAGGCCGGCAAGGTCGAAGCCGAGCACATCAGCGCAATGAATCTCCACGTTTTCCCTTCCCCGGAACTCCAGCGCGAGCTGCCGGGCAAGGTCCCGGTCGAGTTCAACGCAGTCGAGCCTTCCTGCCGCCGCCGCAAGCCCCCGGGTCAGGGCGCCGTCACCGGGGCCGATCTCGACGATGTGGTCTTCCTTTCTGGGCGCCACGGTTTCAATGATGCGGTGGATGACCTGCTTGTCCCGCAGGAAATTCTGGCCAAAGCGTTTGCGGGGCCGGTGCGTCCGGCCGGGCCGGTTCACGGGGAATCGCCCGATTGCAGCATTTCCACGGCGGTTTCGATGGCGTGGCGCAGGCTTCCGCAATCGGCGCTGCCGCTGCCGGCGATGTCGAGGGCGGTGCCATGGTCCACCGAAGTGCGGATAATGGGCAGACCAAGGGTGATATTGACGGCATTGCCGAAACCCTTGAACTTGAGTACCGGCAGGCCCTGGTCGTGGTACATGCTGAGTACCGCGTCGGCGTTGTCGAGCCGGGACGGCGTAAACAGGCTGTCCGCCGGCAGCGGGCCAGTGAGGTGGATTCCCTCATCCCGCAGCTCGGCAAGGACGGGCTCGATGATTTCGGTCTCTTCGCTGCCGAGTTCTCCGGATTCGCCGGCGTGCGGATTGAGGCCGCAGACGAGGATATGGGGCTTCTCGATGCCGAAGCGCCGCCGCAAGTCCCGGTGCAGGATTCGCACGACCCCGAGCAGCCGGTCCCGGGTGATGGCGCCAGCCACTTCCCTAAGCGGTAGATGCGTTGTCGCCAGGGCCACCCGCAGGCCCGGAGTCGCCAGCATCATGACGCTGCTCTCGCATTCGCAAATGTCGGCGAGGAATTCGGTGTGGCCGGAAAAAGCGAAGCCCGCCCGATTGATGACCGCCTTGTGCGCCGGACCGGTTACCAGGGCATGGGCGTCGCCGCGCAGTACGGCGCGGGTGGCGGCTTCGAGGCTTGCCAGCACATAGCTGGCGTTGGCCGCATCGAGTTCGCCGGCCGATGAAGCTGCCGCCAGGCGGCTGGGAACCACCCGCAATTCCCCGGTTTCGCACTGCCGGGGAATCGCGCCGGCCCGGGTCAGGCGCAATGGCAGGCCAAGCAGGCTCGCCCGCTCCCGCAGCAACGCCGGGTCGGCATAGGCGACGAGTTCGATGCCCGGGGGCGGCGACTGGGCGATTTGGACGCAGATATCCGGCCCGATGCCGGCGGGTTCCCCGGGAGTCAGCGCGATTCGGTAAACCAAGCTCTCACTCGACGAATTCGACAAAGGCTTCTTCGCGAATCTCGATCAGCCAGTTCTGCAATTCCAGATCGAACTTGCGGTCGCGCAGCAGGTTTTCCGCCTCGGCCCGGATGAAGTCCTGGCTGAGGTCGGACAGGCGCCGCCCGAGCACTTCGATGAGATGCCAGCCGGTTTCGGTGCGGATGGGCTCGCTGAGTTCGCCCACTTCCATTTCATTCACCGCGACTTCCCAGGATTGCGGCATGCCGCCCTCATTGATCCAGTCGAGATCGCCGCCGGCAACCACCGAGGCGGCGTCATCGGAGTTCTGCCGGGCGATGACGGCAAAATCCTCGCCGTCGAGAATGCGCTGGCGCAAGCGCCGGATTTCGGCGAGCGACTGCTCTTCGTCGCGGATTTCATTGGGGCTGAGCATGATGTGGCGCAGATGGGTCTGCCGTACCAACTGGGAAGTGCCGCCACGCTGGTCCGTCAGCTCGATGATGTGCAGGCCGTTGGCCGCTTCGAACGGCCCTTCGACGCCGCTGACGCTCATGCCCTCCACGGACTCGGCGAACAGCCCGGGAATCTGGTCGAGCTTGCGCCAGCCGAAATCCGTGGCGGTAACCGGAAATTCGCCTCCCTGCATGGCCTGGGCCCGCAGCTCGGCGAAGTTCTCGCCGGCTTCGAGGCGGGCAATGAGGTCGCTGGCGTAGCGCATCTTCCGCTGGCGGACGGTTTCCTCTTCCCCGGCTTCGAATGGCACCAGCATGTGGTTGAGGAGGTAATCCGCCTGCATCAGTTCCTGCCCCATTTCGGAATTGATGAAGTTTTGGATTTCCTGGTCGGTGATGCGGATGCGCTGGTTGACCAGGCCGCGCTGCAGTTCCTGCAGGGTCATCTGCTGCCGCACCTGTTCCCGGGTTTGCAGGTACACGCCCGCCTGTTCCAGGGTGGTCACGTATTCCTCAAAGCTCATGTTGCTGTTGGCCGCCATGGAGCCGAGGATCCGGTTGATGGTGTCGTCGTCAAAGCGGATATTGATGCGCTCGGCAATCTGCATTTGCAGATTTTCCAGCACCAGGGCTTCGAGCACATCGTCATAAATCGTCTCGAGATCGGGCTCCGGCTGATTGTTGCGCCGGGCATTGGTGATGATGTCCGCGAGGCGGGAGTCGACCTCGCTTTGCAATACCACGCCGGTGTCGACGATGGCCACAATCCGGTCGAGCATCTGCCGCTCCTGGGCGGCGGCTTGCACCAGGGGCAACACGGCCAGCAACAGGGCCAGCATCGGCGCCATGCCGGCGGTAAGCGTTCTATTCATGGTCCGGGTCTCTGAATCCCTGTATTCCGTCGCTCAGCAAATCGCTCAATCCGCCGCCGGCGAGATTGCCGATGCCGTGCAGCACGAACTGCACGAAAACGCCGCGATTGGCAGGCACATTAGGGACAAACAATTCATATTCGTCAAGCCACTCCCGCGCGATCACGCGAATGGTGGCGCAGCAGTTACGATATTCGACCCCGGCGAAGAGCTCAAGGTTCCGCGAATTGGCGTGATCGTGGTTCCAGCGCCCCAGCAGCTTCCAGTTGGTCGCAAGGGGCCAGGCGCCGGACAGGTCGGTCTGGTCGATGGCCGGGTCGATGCCGGCGCGCCGCAGGAAGGGCGTGGCCTGCACCAGCGAGCGGTAACGCCAGGAAAAATTGAACAGGCGCTCGCTGTCGCGCTGGTAGCGTAGTTGCAGGCTGCCTTCGTCCACGGCGCGGTGGTGCTGATTCCATTGGATGTCCGCGCCCAGGCGCCAGTTGTCGTTGACGCGCAGTTGCATCTCTCCCGCCAGGGCCGAAGTGTCGTCCACGGGAGAATACAGGGGCTCCCATTGCCGCAGCGGATTGGCCAGGCTGACCAGGCGGTCGCGGAAATAGTGGATCTGGCCCAGGCTGAAGCGGCCCCGTTCGCGGCCGTTGGCGTCGAGCAGGCGGCTGCTGATGGCGATGCCTAGCTGGTCCGCGTCGGCGAAGCGGTCGCCGCCGCTGAAGCGCCGCTCGCGAAACAGTTGCCGGAAGCCAAAATTCAGCTCGGAAGTGTCGAACACCGGCAGCAGGCTCTGGTCCTGGTGCTGCCGGTAGTGATAAAACAGCCGCGGCTCCAGGGTTTGCGCGCCATTGCCGGGGAGGCTGCGCTCAAAAACCAGCCCGCTGTCGATGCTGTAACCGGTGATGTCGAGGCTTGGGTCCGCCGGGCTGCCGAGGGCTTGCCGGTCGAGTTCGTAACGCAGCAGTTCATGGTTCGCGCTCGCCCGCAGGAAGGCGCCGGGCGATTCCAGCGCCCACTCCAGCCGCGGCGACAGGTTGATGCGGCGGCCGTTGACCAGGGCGCCGTCGTTGATTCGCTCAAGGGAGATCAGGTTTTCATTCAGATTGCGGTCGAAATGGGCGGCCTGGCCGGCAAGTCCAAAGCGGAAACCGGCGCCAAGGTCGAACCCGGTGCGAAAGCGGAAATGCGGCAGCCGGTCAAAGGGCTTGGAGATGTTCAGGGCGTCCGCCAGGGGGTCGATGAGCTCGATGCGCTGCAGGTCCAGGTCCGCCTGCAGCATGTCGGACTGATAGCTCAGCCGGGCTTGCCGGTTGAGGTTGTTTCGCGTCACGGTATCGAGGCCGCCGCCGGCAAGGTCGATGAACCAGTCCCGGTCGCTGACCGCGGTGAAATCCACCAGGGTGCGCCAGCCATTGCCGAGCGAGCCGTTATGCTGAAACCCCGCATACCAGCGATTGGCGACCGGAGGAGAGCCCGAGCCCTGCGCGCCGGCGAGATTCGGGTTGTAGAGCGCATCATCCCCGAGCCAGGAAAGATTCAGGGTATTCATGGACCAGCTCGCCAGATAGCGGAATTCCGCGCCCAGCATGGCGCCGCGGTCGCTGATCAGCCGCGGCAGCAGGGTGGCGTCGTAGTGCGGCGCCAGATTGAGGTACCAGGGCAGTTCCAGATCAAGGCCGCCGCTGCGGGTGGATCCCATGCTCGGCGGCAGCAAGCCCGAGACCCGCTGGTCGCCGAGCGGGAAGCCCAGCGTGAAGGGGTAGCGGAACACCGTGGCGTCGCCGAGGCGCAGGCGCAAGTCCCGGGCCGTGCCCCGGCCCTGCTCCGGGTCCAGGGTCATGCTCGCCGCGGCGATGGTCCAGAATGGCGCTCCAGGCTCGCAGCGGCTGAATTCGCCGTTATCGAGGGTGACGCGGCGGGTTTCGCTGTCGTAGACCATCGTGGCCGCATTGCCGTGGATGCCGCTCTGGTGGAGAACATAGCGGGCGGTATCGACGCGGCTGGCGTTGGCGGCATTGTCGATCAGGGCGGATGTGCCCCGCAGCAGCACGCCGGGTTCGCGGAACGCCACGTCGCCTTCGAGCTGGAAGGTTTCGGCTGCATTGTCGATGACGGTGGCGCCGTCATTGGCGATGGTGCGCAGGCCCTCGGTGAGGGTAATCGCGCCGCTGATGGCGATGGTGTCGGGGCCGGTCCGGGTGAATCCTTCTTCGCTGGTGAAGCGGGTGCGCTCGTCGCCGGAGTCCGCGCCGGTGGTTTTGCTATTATCAATGAAAGCGCCGCAGCAAGTCGGCGGGATGCCGGCTCGTTGTTCCGGCGTCAGGTTCTCAAGGGGCAGCCAGTCGAGCTCCGCCGCCCCGGCGGCGTCGGCGTCCGTTTCGGCTGCCATGGCGCTGGAGCCGCAAGCCGACAAAATCATGCACAAGCCTATTTTTCGGATTGCAGAATCCATACCGTGAAGCCAAGCAGGCAAACAGACAGCCGCCGCCAGGGGTTGACCCACTGGACCCGGCGGCAGCTTCGCGGCCTGTTGCCCCTGGCGCCTGAAATCTCCCGGCTTGCGGTGGTCAGCGGCGACGCCAGCTTCCGGCGCTACTTTCGCGCCAGTCCCGCTCCCGGAGTTTCGTACATCGCGGTGGACGCGCCGCCGGAAAAGGAAGACAGCCGACCTTTCGTCGAAGTCTGCCGCCTGTTCGGTGCGGCCTCGCTGCGGGTTCCCGAACTGCTTGCCGTGGATCTGGAACAAGGCTATCTGCTGCTTGAGGATTTTGGCGATCAATTGTACCTGCCTCATCTGTTGCAGGCCCGGGATTCCGGCGACCGCGCCACGGCCGACGCGTTCTGCCATGCCGCCATCGACAGCCTGCTGGATTTGCAGCAGCGCGTCGACCCGGGCGGGCTGCCCCATTATGGCCGGACGGAACTGACCCGGGAAATGTCACTGTTCCCCGAGTGGTTTTGCCGCCGCTGGCTCGGCGTCGAGATCGGCGCCGAGCAGCAGGAACTGATTGAGGACAGTTTCCGCTTCCTGTGCGAATCGGCCCTTGCCCAGAGCGAGGTTGCGGTGCATCGCGATTATCACTCGCGCAATCTGATGCTGCTCGATTCGGCGCCCGGGCGCCCGGGAATCATCGATTTTCAGGACGCCGTCCGGGGCGCATGCAGCTACGATCTCGTCTCGCTGTTGCGGGATTGCTATATCCGCTGGGACCGGCAATGGCTGGATGACTGGATTGCATACTATCTCCACGGCGCCCGGGAACGGGGAATCGTCGGCGAAATTTCCCCCCGCCGGTTCCGGCGCGATCTCGACCTGATGGGGCTGCAACGCCATCTCAAGGTTCTCGGGATTTTCAGCCGGCTTGCGATCCGTGACCAGAAACCGGGATTCCTGAACGACCTGCCCCTGGTCATGGATTACTTCACCGGAGTCGCCGGGGAGTACGCCGCAATGGCGCCCCTGTTGCAGTGGTTTCAGCGGGAGCTTGCGCCGCGCGCCCGGGAACGATTGGAGCAGGCCTCCTGATGCACGCCGTCTTGCTTGCGGCGGGGCGTGGCGTGCGCATGCGCCCGCTGACCGACCGCATGCCCAAACCGCTGCTCGCCGCGGGCGGTCGCCGATTGATCGAATATCAGCTTCTGGGCCTTGCCCGGGCGGGCATTCGCCGGGTGGCGATCAATCTCTTCCATCTCGGTGAAATGATTCGCCAAGCGCTTGGCGACGGCTCACGCTATGGCCTGGAGATCGTCTATTCGCCGGAACCGCGTCTGCTCGATACCGGCGGCGGCATCATCCAGGCCCTGCCCCTGATCGAAGGCGACGCATTCATTGTCGCCAATGCCGATGTCTGGACCGATTTCGACTATGCCGGCCTGCATCCGGTGGACGGCGGGCAAACCCTCGCCCATCTGCTGCTGGCGCCGAACCCTGCCGCCAATCCCGGTGGCGATTTCCACCTCCCGCCCGATGGGCGATTGGCTAACGAGGCGGTGGCCGGCGCGGAAAAACTCACCTTTGCCGGCATCAGCGTCATGCATCGCAAGCTGTTCGCCGGTCTGGCGGCGGAGCCGCTGTCGGTGGTTCCCCTGTTGCGCGCGGCCATGGCGGAAGGCCGGGTCAGCGGCGAGAAATTCACCGGCGGCTGGATGGACATCGGCACGCCCGAGCGGTTGCAGGCGCTGCGCCGGCGGCTTGGATAAATTAATCCGAAAAGTTCGGTATTCCCACTATCTCCGTGTTAGACTGCCCGCACTTGGTTAATGTCAATCGAGGACGATGTCAGGATGAATCTGCTCAACTTGTTGATTCAGAACGGCCCAAACCTGATCGGCCTGTTGCTGGTGGTGCTGTATCTGCAGAATCGGATACACCGGCTCGAAGTCAATCTGCGCGAGGAGATTTCGAAAGTTTCCCAGCGCGTGGCGAAACTGGAAGCGCATTTTGAACCAGAGTACAAAGTGGCCGAAGAGCCGGCGCCGTTCACCGAATGAAAGATTACCTGATCGCCCCCTCCATACTTTCCGCCGATTTCGCGCGGCTTGGCGATGAAGTCAATGCGGTGCTCGATGCCGGCGCCGATGTCGTCCACTTCGACGTGATGGACAATCATTACGTGCCCAACCTGACCATCGGCCCCATGGTCTGCAAGGCATTGCGCGAGCATGGCGTGACCGCCCCCATCGACGTGCACCTGATGGTGACGCCGGTGGACCCGCTGATCGAGGATTTCGCCGCCGCCGGGGCGAGCTACATCAGCTTTCACCCGGAAGCCAGCCGGCATGTGCACCGCAGCCTGCAACTGATTCGCGACCTGGGCTGCAAATCCGGGCTCGTGTTCAACCCCGCCACACCGCTCCATTGCCTGGACTACCTGCTCGACAAACTCGACCTTGTGCTGCTGATGTCGGTCAATCCGGGGTTTGGCGGCCAGCAGTTCATTCCCGCCACCCTGGACAAGCTGCGACAGGCCCGGACCATTCTCGACGCGGCGGAAACCCCCATCCGGCTCGAAATCGATGGCGGCGTCGGCGTGGCCAATATCCGCGAGATCGCCGAGGCCGGCGCCGACATGTTCGTGGCCGGCTCGGCCATCTTCGGCAGCGGGGACTATGGCGCCACGATTGCCGCCATGCGGGCGGAACTCGGGCAGGCCGGCCAAGCAGCGCCGGGATGAACGAGGCCACATTCGACGAGCTGGCAGCCCGGGGATACAACCGGATTCCGGTGACGCGCCGGGTGCTGGCGGATCTGGAAACGCCGCTGAGCGCCTACCTCAAGCTCGCCAACGGCCCCTACAGTTTTTTCTTTGAATCAGTGCAGGGCGGAGAACAATGGGGTCGCTACTCCATCATCGGCCTGCCCTGCCGCACCGTGCTGCGGGTGCGTGGCAAGCGGCTCAGCATCGAAACCGGTGGCGAGATCGTGGAACAGCGAGAGTGCGACGATCCCTTTCCCTTCATCGCCGAATACAAGGCCCGCTTCCGCGCTCCCGGCTCGCCCCGGGATTCTCGATTCGGTGGCGGTCTCGTGGGCTATTTCGCCTATGACACCGTGCGCTATGTGGAAACCCGGATCGGCCCGGCCCGGGGAAAGGACGCAATCGGCACACCCGATATCCTGCTCATGGTGGCCGATGAAATCATCATTTTCGACAATCTCATGGGCACCGCCTCGCTGGTGATCAATGCCGACCCGGGCGAAGCCGGCGCCTTCATCCGGGCCCGGCGGCGGCTGGATGAACTCGAACAGGGTCTCGCCGGCAAGGCCGAAGCGCCTCCGGCCCGCATGGCGAACATTGCCGACAGCGATTACCGCCAGCATTTTCCCGAGGCGGATTTCAAGCGCGCGGTGGAGCGGATCAAGGACTACATTGTCGCCGGGGACTGCATGCAGGTGGTGCTTTCCCAGCGCATGTCGGCGGATTTCCAGGGCGAGCCGCTGCAGTTGTACCGCGCCCTGCGCCATCTCAATCCCTCGCCCTACATGGTGTTCTTCCATCTTGACGATCATTTTGTCGTCAGCGCTTCGCCGGAAATCCTCGCCCGGGTGGAGAATGGAAAGATCACCGTGCGCCCACTCGCCGGCACCCGCCCGCGAGGCGCCACGGAAGCGGAGGATCTGGCGCTCGAGCGGGAATTGCTCGCCGACGGGAAGGAGCTTGCCGAGCATCTCATGCTGATCGACCTCAGCCGCAACGATTCCGGGCGGGTATCGAAAATCGGCTCGGTGCGGGTGCCGCGCAAGATGTTCGTCGAGCGCTATTCCCATGTCATGCATATCGCGTCCATCGTCGAGAGCGAAATCCGGCCCGACCGCAGCGCCCTCGACGTGCTGCGCGCCACCCTGCCCGTGGGTACCCTGAGCGGCGCGCCCAAGGTCCGCGCCATGGAAATCATCGACGAACTCGAGCCCGACAAGCGCGGCATCTACGGCGGCGCCATGGGCTATCTCGGCTGGAACGACAATATGGACATGGCCATCGCGATCCGCACGGCGGTCATCAAGAATGGCAAGCTCTACGTGCAGGCCGGCGCCGGCATCGTCGCCGACTCCAGGCCCGATATGGAATGGGAAGAAACCCGCAACAAGGCCAGGGCCATCGTCCGCGCCGCCCAACTCGCCGCCGGTTCGCTGCGCCTCGATACCTGAGCGCCCGTTGCCCCAGGAGTCTCTTTTCTGTCATCCTGCGCGTAGTCGCAGGATCTCCCCGGAGTGATCATTGCCTGAAATTCTGCGATCACGCGCGGAATGACGGAATCCGGGACAACTCAAGCTGACCGGTTTTACCGCATGGCCTGCCACGCCGCCAGCGCCCGCCGGCGGGATTCGCCGGGGTCCACAATCGGTTCGGGGTAGTCGCGGCCGAGGCTCAGGTCCGCGGCCCGCAGTTCCGCCGCCCCCGCCTCCCAGGGCGCGTGGATGCGCTGGTTCGAAAGACGGCCCAACTCCGGCAGCCAGCGGCGCAGATACTCGCCTTGCGGGTCGAACTTGCGTGACTGCAGCACGGGATTGAAGACACGGAAATACGGCGCCGCATCGGCGCCGCTGCCGGCGACCCACTGCCAGCCGAAGCTGTTGTTCGCCAGATCGGCGTCCACCAGGCAATCCCAGAACCAGCGCGCCCCATGGCGCCAGTGAATCAGCAAATTCTTGGTGAGAAAAGACGCCGCCGCCATGCGCACACGGTTGTGCATGGTTCCGGTGGTCCACAGTTCCCGCATTCCCGCATCCACCCATGGGATTCCCGTCATTCCCCGCTGCCAGCGCAGCAGGGATTCGCGGTCCTCGCGCCAGGGGAATCGGTCGAACTCGCGCCTCCAGTTTTCGTCGCCGAGTTGCGGATAGTGATACAGCATATGATGGCAGAATTCGCGCCAGCACAATTGCCGGAGGAAGGATTCGCGCCCCTCCCCGGGCTCGGCGGTATGGGTGTCCCACCAGACTTGCCTCGGGCCGACTTCACCGAAATGCAGGTGGGGCGAAAGTGAGGAAGTCGCCGGCTCGGCGGGGAAATCCCGCCTCTCTCCATAATCTTCGGCATTCTCCGCAAGGAAATTCCGCAATTGCCGTCGGGCGGATTCCTCGCCCGGGCTCCAGCGTTGCTCCAGGCCGCTATCCCAGGGAATCCGCGGCTTGAGTCCGAGCCGCTCGATACGGCTGGAAGGCTGGGAGCAAGCCGCGACTTGCAAGGCCTTTGGCGCGGGAGCGGGCGGGTCGGGCGGCGCGAGCCTGGACAGATTGCGGTAAAAGGGCGTGAAAACGGCGTAGGGCGCCCCATCCCGCTTACCGCTTTCCCGGGGCAGCCAGAGCAGGGAACCATTGCAGGCCACGCATTCGACGCCCTTGCCCCGAAGGGCGGAAACGACTGCCTCATCCTGCCGCCGCTGCCAGGGATCGCAAGACAGGTTCCAGACCACCTTGCGAACCGGCAATCGGGCGCAAAGATCAAGTAATTTCCGTTCAGCGTCCCCTTCGAGAATCCAAAGCCCGCCATCGAGCGATTCATTGAGCCGATTGAGCGAATGATGCAGCCACCAGCGCGAAGCGCCACCCATCTTCCATTCGCCGGCAATCTCGTCGTCGAGAATGTAAAGCGGGAGGACCGTCCCGGAATCCGCGGCGAGCGCCAGCGCCGGATTGTCCCGCAGCCGCAAATCCCGCCGAAACCACATGACGGTCAGCGCCCCACCGGCGGGATTCACATTTTCCAAGGGCTCAGTTTCATGGATCATGGCTAACTTGGGAGAAAGGTGATTTGCCTGGTTATAGTCCAAAAATTGAATTCCGGTTCATTTCTAGGCGCGGCATTGCGTCTGATGGATGGCCAATCGGCTTGGGCCAATCGGATTGGCCCGGGGCATCGCCGAAGGGTTGCCGAATTCTGCTAGCATGGGCGGCGGGAAAGTGCCACGGCGCCGCGACGCAGCCATGCTGTTGATGATTGACAACTACGATTCGTTCACCTGGAATGTGGTGCAGTATCTGGGCGAACTCGGCGCCGAGGTGCGGGTGTTCCGCAATGACGAGATCACCCTGGACCGGATCGCCGAATTGCGGCCGCGGCAAATCGTGATTTCTCCAGGGCCCTGCACGCCGGACGAAGCCGGCGTCTCCCTGGCGCTGGTGGAGCGCTTCGCCGGCGAGATTCCGTTGCTTGGCATCTGTCTTGGGCACCAAAGCATCGGCCAGCGGTTCGGCGGACGTATCGTGCGCGCCGGTCGCGTCATGCACGGCAAGCTGAGCCGGATTCACCACACCGGCGCGGGCGTTTTCGCGGGGCTGGCCAATCCATTCACCGCAACGCGCTATCATTCGCTGGTGATTGAAGAGGCGAGCCTGCCGGAATGTCTGGAGGTAACCGCCTGGACCGAGCGCAATGGCGAGCGGGAGGCCATCATGGGCGTGCGCCACCGGGAGTTCGACGTGGAAGGCGTGCAGTTTCACCCGGAATCCATCGTCAGCGAACACGGCCACGCCCTGCTGAAAAACTTTCTCGACCGGACACAGTGAAGAGGCGCTGCAACTGATGGAAATCAAAGACGCAATCCGGCGGGTCAGCGGCGGCGGCGACCTGACTGCCGCCGAGATGGTCAGGATCATGCGCCAGGTCATGTCCGGCGAAACCACTGACGCCCAGAACGGCGCATTGCTGGTGGGATTGCAGATGAAAGGCGTAAAGGCCGCCGAAATTCTCGGCGCCGCCAGCGTCATGCGGGAACTTGCCACCCAGGTGAAAGTCAAGCCCGGCCCGCATCTGGTGGATACCTGCGGCACCGGCGGCAGCGGCGCCAACAAGTTCAATGTCTCCACCGCGGCGGCCATGGTTGCCGCCTGCGCCGGTGCCCGGGTCGCCAAGCATGGCAACCGGGGCGCAACCAGCAAGAGCGGCAGCGCCGATGTGCTCGAAGCCGCCGGCTACCATCTTTCCCTGGGCGCCGGACAGCTGGGGGAACTCATCGACCGGGTGGGAGTCGGCTTCATGTTCGCGCCGGCCCATCATGACGCCATGAAGCACGTCATTACCGCGAGACGCGAGATCGGCGTTCGCACCCTGTTCAACCTGCTCGGCCCGCTGACCAATCCGGCGGGGGCGCCGAACCAGCTCATGGGCGTGTTCGATGCCGCCTGGATCAGGCCCTTGCTCGAAGTGCTGCGCGAACTCGGGAGCGACCATGTGCTCATCGTCGCCGCCGAGGACGGGCTCGACGAAATCAGCATTGCCGCCGCCACCCGCGTCGGCGAATTGCGGAATGGCAAGATCAGCGAATATCGCCTGACGCCTGAAGCCCTGGGGCTGCCGCGAGCCGATAACATCGACGACCTGCGGGTGGACAGCCCGGCGGCAAGCCTGAAACTCGTGAATCAGGCCCTGAACTGGAAACACGAAAAGGCCGCGGGGCTGGTTGCGCTCAATGCCGGCGCCGCGATTTACGCCGCGGGCCTCAGCGAAGACCCGGCGGCGGGCGTCGAAAAGGCAATTTCCATCCAGCAAAGCGGCGCCGCCCGCAACAAGTTCCGGGAGTTGGTGAAAGTCAGCAAGTCCCTGGGCGCTGGCTCCCAGGAGCCTGCGCCACAGGAATTCGCGAAAGCGAAAATTCGCTATCGCCGCGCCCCTGGTTGATCGATTGAGGCGAATATTGGTGAATATGCAACGAAATCGAACGGCCAGGGGCGTGGATGAGAGCGGATTTGCAGCCGTGAATTCCTGTGGCGCTGGCTCCTAGGTAGCCGATTCCACCGCCGTGAGCGCGCCGAGCATCCTCGCTGAAATCATCGCCCACAAGCGGCGTGAAGTCGCCGCTGCCCGGGCGTTGCGGCCATTGGCGCAACTCGAAGCCGGTCTGGCCGATGCGCCCCGGCCAAGGGGCTTTGTTCGCGCGCTGTCGGAACTGGTGGCGCAAAGGCGACCGGCGGTGATCGCCGAAATCAAGCGCGCCTCGCCATCCAAGGGGATTATCCGGAAGGACTTCCAGGCAGCCCGTCACGCTGCCGACTACCAGCGCGCCGGCGCCGCCTGCCTGTCGGTACTCACCGACGAAAAGTATTTCCAGGGCAGTCTTGACGATCTGCGCGGGGCCCGGGGCCATTGCAAGCTGCCGCTGCTGCGCAAGGACTTCATGGTGGACGAATACCAGCTTGTGGAATCCCGCATCGCCGGTGCAGATTGCATTCTGCTCATTGTCGCCGCGCTATCCGATGCGGAATTGCGAAGGCTCGCGGACGGCGCCGGGGAACTCGACCTCGATGTGCTGGTGGAAGTCCACGACCGGGAGGAACTGGACCGGGCGCTGGCGCTGGATTGTCCGCTGATCGGCATCAATAATCGCGACCTGCGCAGTTTCCGCACAAGCCTTGAAACGACCCTGGACCTGCTGCCACATGTCCCGCAAGATCGAATCCTGATCACCGAAAGCGGCATCGGCAGCGCCGCCGACATGGCCATGATGATGCGGCGGGGCGTGCATGGCTTTCTCATCGGCGAAACTTTCATGCGCGCGCCTGAGCCCGGCGCCGCGCTGGTGCGGATGCTGTCGGCCGTAAGCGGGGAAAGCAACGAAGGAGAACCATCATGAAAGCGCGAGTGAACTGGGTGGAAGACGTGATGTTCGTTGCCGAATCCGGTAGCGGCCATGCCGTGGTGGTGGACGGCGCCCCGGAAGGCGGCGGCCGCAATCTGGGTATGCGGCCCATGGAACTCGTCGCCCTCGGCGTCGCCAGTTGCTCCAGCTACGACGTGGTCACCATCCTGCGCAAGGCCCGGCAAAAGATCAGCCGCTGCGAAGCCCAGGTCAGCGCCCGCCGCGCGGAATCCGTACCCGCGGTATTCGAATCCATCCACCTCCATTTCCGCATCGCCGGCGAGAACCTCAACGAAGCCCGGGTAGCCCGCGCCATCGAACTATCCGCCGAAAAATACTGCTCCGCGTCCATCATGCTCAAACAGGCCGGGGTGAAAGTAACCCACGACTATGAGATTGTGGGGCAAGACCCTGTCGCCTTGACGAGATCGATAGAGTGATCAAGGAGGTCGGTATCGAGCGGGAGTGTTTATTGCGAATTCCTGTGGCGCAGGCTCCTAGATTCGATAGGTGACCCGTTTCATCAGGCTGGCCATGGCGGTCATGGCGGACTGGACCGGGGCGGGGAGGTCGGCGCCGCCGGCGGCTTTGGCGGTGGCGCCATGCCTGTGTTCGTCGATGAGCATCTGTTCGAGGACGGCGCGGCTTTTTCGGTCGTCTTCGGGCAGCTTTTGCAGGTGGTCTTCCAAGTGTTCGCAGACCTGCTTTTCGGTTTCGGCGACGAAGCCGAGGCTCCAGCGGTCGCCGGCGATTCCCGCGAGAGCGCCAAGGCCGAAGGACATGCCGTACCAGAGCGGATTGAACAGGCTGGGTTTTGCGCCGAGTGCGTCGAGTCGTTGTTCGCACCAGACGAGGTGGTCGATTTCCTCGGCGGCGGCTTCTTCCATGGACTCCCGGACCTGGTCGAGGCGGGCCGTGGCCGCCTGGCCGCGGTACAGCGCCTGGGCGCAGACTTCGCCAGTGTGGTTGATGCGCATGAGCCCCGCCACATGGCGTGATTCGGCTGCGCTGAGCTTCGTATCGGGCTGTGCCGCGCCGGGAGATTCGCGCTCGGCGTGGCTGGAGCCGGGCACGCAGGTACGAAGGGCCTCATCGACCCCGATCAGCAGGCGGTCAACCAGGGAATGTCTGCTTGTGGAACTCATGGCCGAAAGTCTAGCAAACCGCTTGCAACCCGTCATTCCGCGTCCCTTCTATACAAGTCATTCTGCGACTCCGCTTGGCTACGCGCAGAATGACAATTGCCATTGGGAATCATTGATTCTTTCCCCGTTGTTTTTGCCGGTCAATGGCCCGATAGCCGATGTCGCCACGGAACTGGACACCATCCCATTGAATGCCTCTGGCGAGTTCATAGGCTGCCTTTTGCGCTGCGGCGATATCCTCGCCGAGGGCGGTGGCGCAAAGCACACGACCGCCGTTGGTAAGGACAAGGGGATCGCCTGTTGGCGCGGTGGGAGCTTCGCGCATGGTGCCGGCGTGAAAGACTTTGCGGCCTTTGCCCGGATCACGGTCAAGCCCGGAAATCGGCTTGCCCCTGGCGTAGATCCCCGGATAACCGCCGGCGGCAAGCACCACGCCGAGGCAAGAGCGCGGATCCCATTGTGCAGAGACCGTATCGAGATCGCCGTTCAGGGCCGACAGACAATGCTCGACGAGGTCGGATTGCAAACGCATCATGATCGGCTGGGCTTCCGGGTCGCCGAAGCGGCAATTGAATTCAACGACATGGACCGCGCCATCGGGCGAGACCATCAGCCCCGCGTAGAGGAAACCCACATAAGGGTGGCCGTCCGCCGCCATGCCGGCGATGGTGGGGCGGATGACCTGCTCCATGATGCGCTCATGAACTTCTCCGCTAACCACCGGAGCCGGGGAATACGCGCCCATGCCGCCGGTATTGGGGCCCTTGTCGCCGTCGTCCCGGGCCTTGTGGTCCTGGGAGGTCGCCATGGGCAGCACATTCCCGCCATCGCTCATGACGATGAAGCTCGCTTCCTCGCCCGCCAGAAACTCTTCAATCACCACACGGTGGCCCGCTTCGCCAAAACGGTTGCCCGCGAGCATGTCTTCGACTGCGGCGAGGGCCTCGTTTTCGGTGCGGGCCACGATGACGCCCTTGCCGGCGGCGAGTCCATCGGCCTTGACCACAATGGGAGCGCCGTGTTCGCGAACGAATTCCGCGGCCGGGGCGATTTCGGTGAATACTTCGTAGGCCGCCGTGGGAATGCCGTGGCGCCGCATGAAATCCTTGCTGAAGGATTTCGAGCCTTCGAGTCTTGCGGCAAGGGCCGATGGTCCGTAACAGGGAAGGCCCTGCCGCTGGAAATAGTCGGTGACACCGGCGACCAGGGGCGCTTCCGGGCCGACGATGGTGAGCGCCACATCCCGGCTGCGGGCGAACTCCGCCAGGGCGGGGAAATCCATGGCGTCGATGGCGATGTTTTCCTGCTTGTGGTCCACCGCCGTGCCGCCGTTGCCCGGCGCCACATAGACCTTTTCCACCCGGGTCGATTGGGCGCAGCGCCATGCCAGGGCGTGTTCGCGGCCGCCGGAGCCGATTACCAGTACTTTCATGTCAGTGCCTGAAGTGTCCAATCGCGCCAGTAATCATAATGGTGCTGAATACCAACCTCAGTGCCGGAAATGCCTGTGCGTACCCTGAATCGCCAGGGGACTGAACATCCACTTCAGTGCCGAAAGTGGCGTACACCCGTAAAAACCATGGCCATGCCGTGTTCGTTCGCGGCGGCGATGACTTCCTCGTCGCGCATCGAGCCGCCGGGCTGGATTACCGCGGTGATGCCCGCCGCCGCGGCAGCGTCGATGCCGTCGCGGAATGGGAAGAAGGCATCCGAGGCCATGACCGAACCGGCCACTTGCAGATTCTCGTCCGCGGCCTTGATGCCGGCAATGCGGGTGCTGTACACCCGGCTCATCTGGCCCGCGCCCACGCCGATGGTCTTGAGTCCGCGGCAGTAGACAATGGCATTGGACTTGACGTACCGGGCCACGGTCCAGGCGAATTGCAGGTCGCGCATTTCATCGTCGCCGGGCTGCCGCCGGCTCACCACCCGAAGTTCCGCCCCGCTGCTTTCGTGTTGATCCATATCCTGCACCAGCAGGCCGCCGTTAACCCGTTTGAGGTCAAGCCCCGCTGGCCGCTGCGGAGGCCACTCGCCGCAGGCGAGTACGCGGATATTCGGCTTGGTGCCGGTAATGGCCAGGGCCTGCTCCGAAACCGAGGGGGCGATGATCACTTCGCTGAACTGCCGCCCGAGAATGCAGGCGGCGGTAGCCTCGTCGAGTTCGCGGTTGAAGGCGATGATGCCGCCGAAAGCCGAGGTGGGATCGGTTTCGAAAGCCGCCCGGTAGGCCGCCAGCGGCGTCTCGCCGAGTGCGACTCCGCAGGGATTGGCGTGCTTGACGATGACACAGGCGCAGCCGCTGAAGGACTTGACGCATTCCAGGGCGGTGTCGGCGTCCATGATGTTGTTGAAGGACAGGGTCTTGCCCTGCAATTTCCCGGCGCCGGCAATGCTGCCCGGGGCCGGGTCGCGGTCCCGGTAGAAAGCGGCCGCCTGATGCGGATTCTCGCCGTAGCGCAACTCCTGCTGCTTGTGGAACTGGCGGTTGAAGGTCCGGGGAAACTTCGCCGGCCCGCTTTCGTCGCCGAGCCGGGAACCGAGATAGCCGGCAATCATGCCGTCGTAGCGGGCGGTGTGTTCAAAGGCGCCAAGGGCGAGTTCGAAGCGGGTCTTTTCATCCAGCGAACCGGCGCCGGCCTTGAGGGCGTCTGCCACCCGGCCATAATCCGCCGGATTCACCACCACGCCGACAAAGCGGTAGTTCTTTGCCGCCGCCCGCAGCAGGGTCGGGCCGCCGATGTCGATATTCTCGATGGCTTCGGCAAGTTCGCAGTCCGGACGACTTACGGCCTGCTCAAAGGGATAGAGATTGGCCACCACGAGATCGATGGGAGGAATGTCGTGTTCTTCCATGACGGCCCTATCCACATCACGGCGGGCGAGAATGCCGCCGTGAATTTTCGGGTGCAGGGTCTTGACGCGACCGTCCATCATCTCGGGAAAGCCGGTGTGGGAGGAAATCTCGATGGCCGCAATGCCCGCTTCCCGCAGCATGCGCCAGGTGCCGCCGGTGGAGAGTATTTCCACGCCAAGCTCCGCGAGCGAGGCGGCGAAGTCGGTCAGGCCGGTCTTGTCGGAAACGGTAATCAGCGCCCTGCGCACAGGGGCGGAATTTTCCTGGCTCATGCGCTTCAGATCAGGCCGTATTGTTTGAGGCGGGCGCGTAGCGTACCACGGTTGAGGCCGAGCATCAGCGCAGCCTTGCTCTGGTTGTTGCCCGTGCGGCGCATGACATTGCTCAGCAGGGTGGACTCGACTTCCGTCATGACCAGCCGGTGCAGGTCGGTCACGGATTCCTGCTCCATGTTCTCGAAGTAGTGGTCAACCGAATTGTGCACCTCTTCCCGCAGGGCGCCTCCGGACCCATTCGTCGCGGAAGCCGAACCCCGGGGCGCCGAGGCGACGCCGACAAGTTTCATATTGATCCTGTCAATTTGCCCGCTTGCTTTTCTTGTGGGATATGCGGGAATGATCAGAGGCTGTCTCGGGTTCAGATGATAGCCCCGCGGCCCGCATGGGGGAAGGGGAATTTCAGTAATTCCTGCTTCCGGTCCGGGCGCTTCGTTATCCGTTTCACGTCATTCTGCGCGTGGTCGCAGCATCTCGGCGGGAGGCCACTGCTTGAATTCGCCCTTACTCGAAGCTGCGGAAACCCACTTCAAAGTTGGCTGTTCTCGGCCCCGGATTGACGACGCCGAGCGCAATTTCCACCGGCGAATCCGGGAGCAGCAGGGAGTCGGCCGGCATTTCCGGGCCCAGATACTCGGCGGGGGCGAATTCGCGCAGGGCCATGGCGCCGCCATCGGCAGAGGTAAAGCGCAGGATGAGCACCGGAAAGGCCTGGGGAAACTGCGCTGTATTGAGAATCTGCACCGTGAGCAACCAGGCGTCGGGGTGGTTGGGGTGGGCGAGCAGATCGGCGCTGCTGCTTTCGATGCGGTCGATGGCGGAAAAGGGCGGCAATTCGCAGCCAGCCCTGGCGCAGACCAGCGCATAGCCCGGCCGCAGCCAGTCCACCTGACTCAAGGCCGGCAGATTGCGCCAGAGGTATTGCGCCGTCAGCAACACAAGCAGCGACAGGGCCAGGGCGGCCTGTGCGGCGAAGGTGCCCCAGGAAAAGCGTTTCGCTGGCGGGCTCTTGATGGCTGGCTTGAATTGTCTCGGAGCCGTTCGCTCCTGTTGCGGCAGGACTTCAAATTTTTCGCGGAATTCCGTCCCGGCTGCCGGCCCTGAAACTGGCGGGTCCGGCGGTGTGTCGATCACAATTTGTTCCTGGGGTTCCGCCGCCCGCGTGGGTTCGGTTGCCGTTACCGTGGCGGCTTCGGAAAGCAAGTCCGCCGTTGCGTATTCCTCAGGCGCGCGGCCAATGAAAACCGAATCCGCCGGCTCCTCTTCGCGGCTCGGGTTCGCCAGATGTTCGGCGGGATGAAAGATGTGCAGGCAGGCGCCGCAGCGCGCCCGCCCGCCAGAGGATTCGAGCTGCCGCGGGCTGAAATTGAAAGTGGAGCCGCAGTTCGGACAGCGGGTGACGTTGAGGCTCATTGCAGTCCGCGGGCCGGGAGCCGGAGTCGGTTCGCAGCCTGATTTCCGGCTCTCACAGCATCTTTTCCAGATAATGGATATTGTAGTCGCCCCTGCGGATCCGGGGATCGGTCACCAGATTGCGCATCATGGGGGCATTGCTCTTGATACCCTCTATCAGCAGTTCTTCGAGCGCGATCCGCATGCGGGTAAGCGCCTGTTCGCGGTCCGGCGCGTGGGTGACCACCTTGGCCACCAGCGAATCGTAATGGGGCGGGACGGTATAGCCGCTGTACAGATGCGAATCGACCCTGACCCCCGGTCCGCCGGGGCAGTGGAACAGCGTGACCCTGCCGGGGCTTGGCAGGAAGTTTTCAGGGTCTTCGGCATTGATGCGGCATTCCACCGAATGCCCATTGATGGCGATTTCGTCCTGGGATGCGGATAGGGGTTCGCCGCCGGCGATGCGCAACTGCTCCTTGACGATATCGAATCCGGTCACCATTTCAGTAACCGGATGTTCCACCTGCACCCGGGTGTTCATTTCGATGAAGTAGAAGCGCTCGTCCTGGTAGAGAAATTCCAGCGTGCCCGCGCCTCGGTAGCGCAGCCGCCGGCAGGCGTTGATGCAGGCCTCGGCCACTTCCTTGCGAACTTCCGCGGGAATGTCCGGCGCCGGGGCTTCCTCGATCACTTTCTGGTGGCGGCGCTGGAGCGAGCAGTCCCGGTCGCCAAGGTAAAGCGCATTGCCTTCGCCATCGCCGATGACCTGAATCTCCACATGGCGAGGATTTTCGAGATACTTTTCGAGATACACCGCGTCATTGCTGAAAAAGGACTTGGCCTCGGTGCGGGTGAGATAAATCGACTGCAGCAGATTGTTCTCGTGATTGACCACGCGCATGCCGCGCCCGCCACCTCCCGCCGCCGCCTTGATCAGCACCGGATAGCCGATTTCCCGGGCGAGCCGCAGGCTGCGCTGCTGATCGTCGTCGAGCGGGCCGTTGGAGCCGGGCACGGTGGGGATGCCGGCCTCGATCATGGCCTGGATGGCGGAAACCTTGTCCCCCATCATGCGGATGGTTTCGGCCCTGGGGCCGATGAAGGAGAATCCGCTGTTTTCCACCTGTTCGGCGAAATCGGCGTTTTCCGAAAGGAATCCGTATCCCGGATGCACCGAGTCGGCTTCGCTGACTTCCATGGCGCTGATGATGGCCGGGATATTGAGATAGCTTTGGCCGGGGCTCGGCGGACCGATGCAGACACATTCGTCGGAAAGGCGCACGTGCATCAACTCAGTGTCGGCGGTGGAATGCACCGCCACGGTGCGAATGCCGAGTTCCTTGCAGGCGCGCAATACGCGCAGGGCGATCTCGCCGCGATTGGCAATGAGTACTTTTTTCAGCACGGCGCGGCCCCTATGCGATGCGAACCAGGGGCTGGCCGAATTCCACCGGCTTGCCGTCTTCCACCAAGATTGCCTCCACCGTGCCGCTGAATTCGGATTCAATCTGGTTCATCATCTTCATCGCCTCGACAATGCCAATCACATCGCCTTCCTTGACCTGTTGCCCGATTTCCACATAGGGCGGCGAATCCGGCGCCGGCGCCCGGTAGAAAGTGCCCACCATGGGTGAAGGCACCACATTGCCGCTTTCCACCGCGGCGGTTGCCGGCTCGGCTGGCTCGGGCGCCGAGCCGGGAGCGGGAGTCTGCGCGGGAGCCGCGGCCGGGGCGGCGACCGCGGCCACCGGCGCGATGCGGGATGCGCGGCTGATGCGAACCGCTTCCTCGCCCTCTTTGATCTCGATTTCCGCGATATCGGAAGTTTCCAGCAGTTCAATCAGCTTCTTGACCTTGCGAATATCCATGATTTCCTCGTGTTGCGATCAATTGGCGAGTTTGCGGCAGGCGGCCTGCAAGGCGAGTTCATAGCCCTGGGCGCCGAGACCGATCACGCAGCCGACGGCGATGTCGGAAAAATATGACTTGTGGCGGTACGCTTCGCGGCGGAAGAGATTCGACAGATGTACTTCGATGAAAGGCACGCCGGCAGCGAGAATGGCGTCGCGGATTGCGATGCTGGTATGGGTGAAGCCGCCGAAATTGACGAGCATGAAGGCGGTGCCGTCGATCCGCGCCAACTGGATGCGGTCAATGAGTTCGGCCTCGGAGTTGCTTTGCAGGGCGTCGAACTCATGTCCCGCGGCTGCGCACTGATCGCGCAGGCGGCGATTGATGTCGTCCAGGGTTTCGGAGCCGTAGATATGGGGTTCGCGATGCCCAAGCAAATTGAGGCTGGGCCCGTGCAGGGCCAGAATCTGCGCCATGTGGTTATTCCGGATCAGTCAACTTCGACGCCGATTCGCGCCAGTTGCTATAACTTCGGCGCATTTTCCCAGAATTTGAGCAGAAATCCACCTCTTTTGGAAAAAACTCTTCCATCATCCCGCGCTCGGTCGCTTACCAACCTCAAAGCAAAGCTCGGCAGAGTTCGGCCCGCGCACGAAGCTGTCGAATTGTCGAATGGGACACCTGTCGAATGGGACACCCATCCAAAACAGGACAC
Organism: Pseudomonadales bacterium; assembly: GCA_022825945.1. GTDB lineage: Bacteria > Pseudomonadota > Gammaproteobacteria > Pseudomonadales > Pseudohongiellaceae > UBA9145. The sequence goes on along the minus strand of JAJDVS010000045.1, from coordinate 2,724 downwards.
CCATCGAGGTTTCGACCGCGACAAAACAGGAGGAAAAACAGGACACCAATCGAGTCTGTCAAGGTTTGTATCCGGCCCAGTCCTTGTTCCGGCACCGATTTCCAGCCCCTCCCAGTTAATTTCCCCAAAAACTTGGCGTTCGGGACCGTTCCCGCCTATACCTTCCCCATCGCAACCCACGGTCGGCGGAAGCTCCATGACCCAGCCCCGTTCACAAATCGTCCAGCCAGAACGCACCCGCTACCACCACTGCGTCGCCCGCTGCGTGCGCCGCGCCTGGCTCTGCAGCGAAGACGACTACACCGGCGGGAACTTCGACCACCGCAAGTCCTGGCTCCTGGAACGGATGAAACTGCTGGAGGAGGTCTTCGCGATCCGCATCGCCGCCTACGCGGTGATGGGCAACCACTACCATGTGGTGCTGTATCTGGATATCGAGCGGGGCCGGGCCTGGGACCGGGACGAGGTCATCGGGCGCTGGACGCGGCTGTTTTCCGGCGATCCGCTGGCGCGGGCGTATCTCCGGGGCGGATTGGACGGGGCGGCGCCTGGACAGGTGGATTCGCTGGCGGCGCGCTGGCGGGAGCGGTTGTGCGACCTGAGCTGGTACATGCGCTGCCTGAACGAACACCTGGCCCGGCGGGCGAATGCGGAGGATGGCTGCAAGGGGCGGTTTTGGGAAGGGCGTTTCAAGAGCCGGGCGCTGGCGGACGGGGCGGCGCTGTTGTCGTGCATGGCCTATGTGGACTTGAACCCGGTGCGGGCGGGATTGTGCGGGACGCTGGCGGATTCGGATTTCACGTCGGTCCAGGCGCGGCTGTGGCGGCGGGCGTAAGCGGCGGAGCGGGGCTGTGCGGGGAATGGGACAGGGGATACCGTTTCACCGGCGCCGGCGCTGATGCCGTTCCGCGGCGGGGGAGAACCGCGAAAGACCGCGTTGGCGGAGGCGGTGGGGGGCGGGCCCGAAGCCGAATTGCCGTTCGCGCTGAAGGATTACCTGGAGCTGGTGGACTGGACCGGGCGGATGGCGCGGCCGGACAAAAAGGGGGTGATTGCGGCGGCTGCGCCGGCGGCGTTGTCGGCGCTGGGGGAGTTGGGCCTGGACGCGGCGCAATGGCGGGTGCTGGCGCTGGAGATTCAGAAGCGGGCGATTGTGCTGTTCCACGGACTGGAGCGGGTGGAGGCGTGGGAGAGGCGTCGTTTGAAGAAGGCGGCGTAGGCAGGGAGACACCCGGAATTCACGCTCGGATGGGCGGGATGGCCCCTGCCCGCGATTTGGTGCGCCTGGGCGTTCCGGGGCCGGGGCAATGGGGCCAAATCCCGGAGTGAAATCTTTGGGCCAATGATGCCGGAATGATCTAACCTGGTTTGATGGGTGTCCAATTTGATTGATTGGTTGTCGTCCGGGGCCCCGACAATTTTTGCGTTTCCCCGCGGATGAATAGCAATCGGACTCTCCTCTTGGGGGGGGGGGTGGACTGATATAATTTCAGAATGACGGACAGATGGGTGGTCGGGCAAATTTGGACAGTCTGTTAAGGTAGTTTTCGCGGACTGGGAGGCTGTCTAATGAAGAGGAGAAGATTCAGCGCGGAGTTCAAGCGCAAAGTGGTTTTGGAGGCGATGCGAGGCGACGATGCGGTTCGTGTGATCGCGGCGCGTCACAACGTCAATCCGAACCAGGTGAGCAAGTGGAAAGCCGAGGCCCACGACGGGCTGCTGGAGGTTTTTCGCCAGGGGAAAGGCGGCGGCGCGTCCGATTCCGAACGGTTGATCGAGCGGCTGTACGCGCGGATCGGCGAGTTGACGGTGGAGCGGGATTTTTTTCTGAAGGGTTCGCGCGGCTTGGACGGGCTGAGCAAGTGAGTTTGATCAAGGAAGACGGGACCGTGCCGCTTGCGCGCAAGTGCGCCCTGGCTGGCGTGAGCCGCTCGTCGCTGTATTACGAGTCGCGGCCGCCGGACCCGCGTCGGCTGCGGCTGCGTCGGCTGGTGGACGAGTTGTACATGTCGTTTCCGTACTACGGCACGCGGCGCGTGAGCCTGCACTTGCGCCGGCAAGGTCACGACGTGGGCCGCGGTTTGGCGCGAACCCTGATGGCCGAGGTGTGCTGGCGCACGGTGTATCCGCGTCCGTGCGCGTCGCGGGCGCGTCCCGGCCACAAGATCTACCCGTACCTGCTGAACGACCTGGAGCGGATCGCGCCTGGCGAAGTGATTTGCGCGGACATCACCTACATACCGATGCGGGGCGGTTTTTCGTATCTGGTTGCGGTGATGGACTGGGCGAGCCGTTTCGTGCTGTCGTGGGAGCTGGACAACACGCTGGAGGCGGGTTTTTGCGTGAGCGCCCTGGAAGAGGCGCTGGAGCGCTACGGGGCGCCGCTGATCTCGAACACGGACCAGGGCGCGCAGTTCACCTGCGAGGCGTATCTGCGGCCGCTGCTGGACCGGGGTGTGAAGATCAGCATGGACGGCAAGGGCCGATGGATAGACAACCGGTTCATCGAGCGGCTGTGGCGTTCGCTGAAGTACGAATCGGTGTATCTTGAGGAACTGACCGGCGGCCGTCACGCGCGGCGGGTGATCGCGTCCTGGCTGGACCACTACAACCACCGGCGTCCGCATCTGGCGCTGGCGGGACGGACGCCGGCCGAGGCGTATGCCGCGGGCGGGAAGACGGCGGGTCTGGAGGCCGCGGCGTGAAAATGCGGCGGCGCCCCCC